>PUNF01000069.1 GCA_003552525.1 Clostridia bacterium
ACCATCCGCGTCGAGAAGGAAGATAACGACGGTAATGCCATGGAAGGCGTGACCTTCATCCTCACCGCCGACGGCGAACGCGATCGCACTGCAACCACGAACGAGCGTGGCGTCGCCCGTTTCACCGATCTGCCGTTGCGCACCACCTATACACTCGTAGAAGATCCCGAGGAGTGGGGCGACTGGACGGCGGAGTATAATCCGACGAGTGAGATCCGCCTTACCAGCGGCGAGCGTTTCGTCACCGTACAAGTAACGAACACGCCCGAACCCGACGGATCGATTACCGTCGAAAAGGTCGATGAAGACGGTTTGCCGATGCAGAATATCCTATTCACCCTTACCGCGGACGATCAGGACGATCGGACGGCGACCACCGATAGCGATGGTATGGCGGTCTTCACCGATCTTCCGCTCGGTGCAACTTATACCCTGGAGGAAGAGCTTCCGGCCGCCCCCGCAAACGGTGAATGGCTTGCGCCGCAATACCTTCCGGGTAACGTCGTTGAATTGACCGAAGATGAGGCCGAGGTGACGATCACCGTGACCAACCTCTTCGAAGAAGAAGTGGTGATTGTCGAGGAGCCCGAGGCAGAGCCTCCGATAGAGGAAGTCGAAATCGATCCGGACCTCCCGTTGACCGGTGGACCCGGTGTCGCACTGGCCTATCTCGGACTCGGCCTGGCAGGCCTCGGCGTACTCTTCAAGCGCAAGGGCCGCAAGTAAGCGTAGCCGATAACTGAAAACTGTCAACGTTCATGCCGGGGACAAACGAGGGGGAGGGCGATCAATCGCCCTCCCCTTTACGTATGGCCCGGACTGCTGGTCCGTAGAAGGGAATCCTTTACGGACATCTCGGCCGGGGAATGAGCAGTCCGGGCAATTCTTCGAGGGAGCTTCCCGCCGGCCCGGGATCCCTCGATTTTCTAAAGCCTATTGCGCAGCGTTGACGGCGGTATCCATCCCGGCGCTGATCTGCCCCCCGACGAATCCCATGCGTGTCGGGAGGTCGCGATGCCACTGCGCGATGTACGTGCCGTAGGCATCGACACCGATGGCGGTACCCATCGTCGGATCCACCGATTGCCAGCCAAGGTCGTCCCCGAGGCGGTACTCCGCCCAGGCGTGACGCTCCCATGCCTCCCGATTGGTCGAATAGTAGTAACCGTATACCATGCGGGCATCGATCCCGGACGCCCGCGCGAGGGAGACGAACAGCGTCGCGTAATCCTCGCAGACGCCCTCACCGTGGGCCAGGGCGGTCGTGGCTCCCTGGTTACGATAGGGTGACTCGCGATCATATCGGACGTGGTTGTGGGTAAATTCCAGCAGGGCATCGATTTTCGCCTGGCCCTCGGAGACACCGTGGGTCACCCGCTGGGCTGCCTGCACGATCCCGGGATCATCCGCGGCGACCTTGGGTTCATCCAGTGCCTCCCACGCATGCTCTACCGCCGCGGCTTCCCGCTGCGTACGGTCGACGGTGTATCCGATTCGCAGGGTGAAGCTGGCGCCCGGCTGCAGGTTCCGTATGTAAAAGACTCCGATGCGCTTACCATTTTCCTCGACGATCTCGTCCGGCTCCAGGTTGTACGTTTCCTCGAGTACCGTCCCGTAGCGGCTCCCGGCCGAAAGCAGCGGGGCCCGCACGCGCACGAATCGGCTCACGGTAGTGCCGACGTTTTGTACGCGCAGCGAGGTCTCCAGCGTATACAGTTCGGGTGCGGTTTCCTCGGCATGGACGACCCCGGCGGTGCCCAGCGCGACGAGGATGATGGTTAAGATGAGTATGGACCTGTGAGCGCTCTTGAAAAAAGCCACCTGTAACGCTCCTCTCGCCCCTGGCGAGGTTCGCGTAAGGTGACAGCCGGAAAGGGGGTCAATCAAAAAACGGGCTCGGTTCCTTTCGGCAACCCGGCGGTCTTAGTCTCCCCGGAGACCGTAGATCCGTGGCTTTGCGTCCGCTCCTTTCGGAAGCGTTTGCCTTTGTCGCTTGAAGCGACCCGCCCTAGGGCATATAGATTGTGAAACCTACTGCCATGTATTATATCGGGTGGTTTTCCATATTACAATAGGGAATATGGAAAAATTACTAAATCCACCCTGTTATCGGATTTCTTCATCGTTTTACCGTTAGCATCCTCCCCGCGAGTGATATCATACGGGAGAGAGAATGAGGAAAGGGGATGGTTGTGTGTACGATGTCATCATCATTGGAGCGGGCCCCGGGGGACTGGCCACCGCCATTTATGCCGGCCGCGCCGGCCGCCGCACCCTCGTGATCGAGCGGGAGGTGCCCGGCGGCCTGGTGGCGACCACCGACGCCATTGAGAACTACCCGGGCTTTCCGGAGATCACCGGGGCGGAACTGGCCGAGGCCTTTCGCGAGCACGCACTGCGGTTCGGCGCCGAGATCGTCATGGACGATATCCAGAGCATTTCGGCGGAGGCCGACGGGACCCGGGTGGCCGTGGGGGCCGACGATACGTACCGCGCCAAGGCCCTGGTCATCGCCTCGGGTTCCGCCCCTCGCCCCCTGGGTGTTCCGGGCGAGGATACCCTGCGCGGGCGGGGCGTCTCCTACTGTGCCACCTGCGACGGCGCCTTTTTCCGGGATCGCGAGGTGGCGTGCGTGGGCGGCGGCGATTCCGCCGTGCAGGAGGCCCTCTTCCTGACCCGGTTTGCCAGCAAGGTGCACATCATCCATCGGCGTGATGCGCTGCGCGCCGTGGAGGTGCTGCAGCGCCGCGTCAGGGATCACGACAGGGTGGAGGTCGTCTGGGATAGCGTGGTCGAGTCGATCGAGGGGGAATCCGCGGTCGAGGCACTGATGCTCAAGAACGTCCAAAGTGGGGACATCTCGCGCCTCCCGGTCTCCGGGGTCTTCGTCTACATTGGCAACGATCCCGCCACCGGCTTCGTCGGCGACGTGTTGCCCCTGGATGAAGAGGGCTACATTCTCGCCGAGGAGGACGGTACCACCCCTGTGCCCGGCATCTTCGCCGTCGGCGACGTCCGCCAGAAGGGCCAGAAGCAGATCGCCACGGCCGTCGGGGATGGAGCCGCCACCGGGAGATCCCTCGAGCTGTATTTCGATTCCCTCGAAGGGGCGTGATGTCGACTGGTCGACCTGGTCATCGGCACGGGAGGACACATCGATCACGGCAAGACGGTACTGGTGGGTGCGCTGACCGGACAGGACACCGATCGATTGCCCGAGGAGAAAAGCCGCGGCATCTCGGTGGACCTCGGCTTTGCCCGCCTGCAGCTCCCCGGAGGGCTGATCGCCTCGGTGGTCGACGTCCCGGGGCATGAGCGCTTCGTGCGGAACATGGTCGCCGGCGCCTACGGCATCGACCTCGCCCTGCTCGTGGTGGCGGCGGACGAGGGCGTGATGCCCCAAACGCGGGAGCACCTGGACATCATCGACCTGCTGGACATCCGCCACGGTGTGGTGGCCCTTACCAAGACCGACCTGGTGGACGGGGATCTCCGGGAAATGGCCGAAGAGGAAGTGCGGGAGATCCTCGCGGATCGGTCCCTCGCCGGGGCGGATATCGTACCCGTTTCGGCCCTTACCGGGGCGGGCCTTGATGCCCTGCGGGCGGCCTTGGAAGATGCCGCGCGGAGGGCCCTCCGGGGATCGATGCCGGGTCGATCGGGCGGGGCGCGCCTCCCCGTGGATCGCGCCTTCACCGTACCCGGTATCGGCACCGTGGCGACCGGTACCCTGCGTGGTGCCGGGATCGCGGTCGGGGATGCCCTGGAAGTGGTGCCCGGCGGCCAGCGGACGCGCGCGCGATCCGTGCAATTGCACGGGGATCCCGTCGAACGGGCCGCGCCCGGGGGGCGGGTCGCGATCAACCTGCCCGGGTTGTCCCCACCCGACCTGCCGCGCGGCTGCTGGGTCGCCGCGCCCGGCCGATTCGCCAGCCACCGGGTGCTGGCCGCGGACATCCGGGTCCTGCCCGGGGTGCCCCCGCTCGGGGAGGGTGACCTGCTGACCCTGCACATGGGGACGGCGGAGGTCCCGGCGCGCCTCTCGATCCTCGAGGGCGACCAAATCGCCCCGGGGGAGACGGGTTTTGCCCGCATGCACGTTCGCGGGGGCGTACCGGCCGCCTTCGGGGACCGCTTCATTCTCCGTCGCCCGAGCCCCGTCGACACCGTGGCCGGCGGACGGGTGCTCGACGTTCACGGGTACCGCTACCGGCGCGGCCGCACGCACGCTATCGCCCTGCTTCGCCGCCGGGCCGCCGATGATCCATCCGAACGCATCCTCGCCGCGGTGGAGGGCGTCCCCACGTTTCGGTTCCCGGCCGACCGGGAGACCCTGGCCCGGGATCTCGCCATGGATCGGTCCACCCTCGACACCACGCTCCAGGCCCTCGCCGCTTCGGACCGGGTGCTCCTCCTCGACGATGGCCACGTGTTGGCTCCCGCTTCCTGGTCGCACTTCGTCGAACAACTGCTCGCCGAGGCCCGGGAGCGGGTCTTGGAAAACCCCCTGGGGCTGGGTGTACCCTTGGAGGTGGTGCATCGTCGCCGTTACCCGTCGATGGATGCGGACGCCTTCGAAGCCCTGGTCACCGCCGCCGGGGATGCGGGCCACATCGTCCGCCGGCGTGGCCGCATCGCACCGGCCGGACACGAACCGCGCCTCGACGAGGCGAGCGGGCCGGTGGCGGAACGATTCCTCGAGGCCGCGCGGGCATCCGGCATGCAACCGTTCTCGCGCGCCGAGGCGATCGAGATGCTGGCCGAGGGTGGTGGCGAACACCTGCTGGAGTTCCTGTTGCGGCGGGGAGACCTGGTCGCCGCGGGCGGCTTCGTCGTCGAAGCGGGATGCTGGGAGGCGTTGTTGGATCGCCTGGACGGCTGGTTTGCCGAGGAGGAGACCCTCACGGTTTCCCAGCTGCGCACGCTGGCGGATACCACGCGCAAGTACGCGGTCCCGCTGGCGGAGACCCTGGACGCCGCGCGGTATACGCTGCGCCGGGGCGACCATCGTTATCGCGGCCCCGCGCTGGATCGACGACGGGGGCCGGCGAACGCATAGGGTGGACTGCGTGACGTGATCACACCCCCTGCGCGCGCAACCGCAACAGCGAAGGATGTTTTCGATCGGAACGGACGCCCCCCGGGAGGGATCACATGCGTGCAATTGCCGACGCCGAGAAGCTGAAAAAGGAATTGGCCCGCATCGACAACCGCGGATACAAGGCTTACAAGGACATCGCGGGCGCTTACCGCGTGGAGGCGTTCACGCTGTACATCGATCACGTGCAGGGCGACCCCTTCGCGGCACCCTCGAAGATGCGTTTGCGCCTCCCGGGGGACCGGGCCGCTTTCCCCGGCGCGTTATATGAGAACCGGCATCGGCGGGTTGCCCTCGAGGACTTCTTGCTGCGCGTCTTCGACCGCGCCCTGGATCGGGTGACCGAGGGAAGGCGCGGGTCCGGCAAGAGCGGACTGTTGGCCGTGGACCGACCGGGGCAGGAGATCCTCGAGCGTACCGCCGTCGTCGTGACCGACGACTTCGTGGAAGTGCGTTTCGTCGCCGGGTTGCCCGCCCGCGGGCGCAAGATCCTCGGGTACCAGGCCATGGAGATGTTGCTCGACGATCTTCCCGCGGCGGGGAGGGCGGCCCTCTACTACACCGAGCACGACCCCGATGTGGTCCGGCGACACGTCGAGACCAAGGAGGACTCCGTGCTGCTTCGCCGGGAGCTGGACGCCCTGGAGGCGGTGGCCTTCGTGGCCGATGATGCCATCCTTCCACGCCGTTCCGGCATCTCGGATCTTCCCCTGGTGCGTTCCGGCGCGGTGCCGTTCGCGTCGCCGGATTCGCTGCGCCGGACGGTGGACCTCCCGGGTGCCGGCAGGATTTCGGGCATGATCATCCCCAGGGGTGTTACCCTCATCGTCGGCGGCGGCTATCACGGCAAGTCCACCCTGCTCCGCGCCCTGGACCGGGGCATCTACGACCACGTGCCCGGGGACGGCCGCGAGCGCGTGGTGAGTGACCCCTCGGCCGTCAAGATCCGGGCCGAGGATGGCCGTTCCGTCGCCGGGGTCGATATTAGCCCTTTCATCGGGGACCTTCCCGATGGCACGGATACGGCGCGTTTTCGCACACCCACCGCCAGTGGTAGCACCTCGCAGGCCGCGGGCATTTCCGAGGCCCTCGAGATGGGTGCCCAATGCCTGCTGGTGGACGAGGACACCAGCGCGACCAATTTCATGGTCCGGGATCGGCGCATGCAGCTGTTGGTACACCGCGACCGGGAGCCCATCACTCCGTTCATCGATCGCGTCCGCCAGCTGTCCCGCGACGAGGGTGTTTCGTCGGTCCTCGTGCTCGGGGGATCCGGCGACTACTTCGACGTCGCCGACACGGTGATCATGATGGACACCTACCGCCCCCGCGATGTCACCGGGGAGGCGCGGAAGGTGGCCGATACACACCCCACCGGGCGCGTGCTCGAGGGGGGCGAAGCGTTCCCGGGCGTCACCCATCGGCGGCCGGACCCCGGAAGCGTCGATCCCCGTCGCAAGGGCCGGGTCCGGGTTCGTGCGCGGGGCCTCTCGACGATACAGTTCGGGAGCGAGGACATCGATCTCTCCATGGTCGAGCAGCTGGTGGACCCCAGCCAGACGCGCGCCGTGGGGGATATCCTGGTGTACGCGAAGAAGTACATGGAGCGGCCCCTTCGCGAGGTGCTGGCCCGGGTCGAAGAGGACCTCGAAGAGAAAGGGCTCGAGGCCATCTCCCCGTTCCGCGGCCACCCGGGCGATTACGCCCGGCCCCGCATGATGGAGGTGGCCGCGGCGTTGAATCGACTTCGTTCGCTGCGGGTTTCGAGGGAAAGGTGATCGGGCGGTGAACCAGGACAAGCGATACAGCCGCAACCGGGTGCAGGTGGCCGTGCGCAAGGTCCCCAAGGCGGGGACCTCGACCAGCGGCGATAGCATGGACGTCGTCGAGCGCCCGCGGGGCGGACTCTCGGTGGTGATGTCCGACGGCCAGGGCAGCGGACCCGCCGCCAAGCGGATGAGCAACCTCGTGGTCACCCGGGCGATGTCGCTGATCGCCGAGGGCGTGCGGGATGGTGCGGTGGCCCGGGCGGTACACGACAACCTCTTCGCCCTGCGCGATGGAAAGGTCCTTTGTACGCTCACCATCCTTTCGGTCGACCTCTGGACGAAGACGCTGGTGATCTCGCGCAACGGCAACGCCGGTGCGCTCCTGTACCGCGACGGCGACGTGGAGCCGATGCTCGAGGATGTGGCCCCGATCGGGGTGCATAACTTCACCCGTCCGTCCATCGTGGAGGTGTCCTTATCCCCGGGGATTTGGGCGATGATGTTCACCGACGGCGTGGGAAAGGCCCTCGGGCAGATCGAGGGTCCCGCGGCCATCGGTGCCGGGGCCGGCGAACGGGGTGCGCGGTGCCCCGGGGCGGTGGCCGATGCCTTTTTCGACCGATCCCTGCAGGTCTACGGCGGCCGGCCGCGCGATGACATGTCCCTCGCCCTGGTCGGCATCGATCGCGTGGAGGCGTCCCTCGGAGAGGTGGCGATTCGGTCCATTGACATCGAATTCCCGTTCTGATCGGGGTGAGCCCCGATCTCGCCCCCTCCGCGTGGTGATCGTGGGCCCGTGTACCTCGGGCAAGAGCACGCTGGCCCGGGCCCTCGTTGCGCGGGGGTACGACGCCCGCAGCCTGGCCCAGGAACACTCGAGCATTCGCCGGATGCACCTTCGGCACGATCCGGATGTGCTGGTATACCTCGACGTCAGTTATCCCGAGATCCGTCTCCGGCGGCCCATCTCCTGGGGACCCGACCGGCTCAAGCGGGCGAAGGAGCGGCTGGCACCCGCGCGGGAGGACGCCCACCTCTACGTGCACACCGACGGCAAGGGGCCCGGGAGGGTATTGGAAGAAGTACTGGAGTACCTGGAAGGAGGGGCACGCCGTGCCAAGCCAACTCGCGGTTCGGCTTGAGGATATCAAGCGCGACCAGGAGATCACGACGTATCTGCTCAAGGGGAACGAGTACCTGAGGGAGATGGGGTACACCGACCACGGCCTCAGGCATTCCCGCCTGGTGTCCGATATCGCGCGCAACGTCATGATCCGCCTCGGGTACCCGGAGCTGGACCAGGAACTGGCGGGGATCGCCGGGTACCTGCACGACATCGGCAACATGGTGAACCGGCGGGACCACCCGACGGCCAGCGCGCTCCTGGTGTGGCAGCTCCTCCGGGAGCGGGGAATGGATCCGGAGAACAACGCCCGGATCGTGGGTGCCGTGGGCAACCACGAGGAGACGTACGGCAAGATCGTCAACACCATCTCCGCGGCCCTCATCCTCGCGGACAAGTCGGATGTCCACCGCTCCCGCGTGCGTTCGTCGGACCCGGCGACGTTTGACATCCACGACCGGGTCAACTACGCCGCGGAACGTTCCTTCCTGGAGGTGGACGCCGACGCCGATTCCATCACGCTGCAGGTGGAGATCGACACCACGATCTCACCCGTCATGGATTATTTCGAGATCTTCCTTCCGCGCATGTTGATGTGCCGGCGCGCGGCGGATTTTCTGGGCCATCGCTTCGCCCTCGAGATCAACGGGATGCACCTTCTCTAGGAGGCGATTTGCCCCCCGTAGAATTGACACTGCTCGGGGGGCAAAGTTATAATTGCCGAGGCATCGCAGAGAAGGGGGAGAAGGCCTTTGAGGGTGAGGCGCCGTCGCCACCTGGTGAATCTGGTTATACTGGCCCTGGTGATAGCCGTGATCGTCGGCTATTTTGGTTTTTACGATTCCGTCTGGTATCGCATCAATAAGGGGCTCGACCTCGTGGGTGGTATGCACGTGGTCCTGCAGGCCCAACCCACCGACGATACGCCCGTCACCGAGGAGGCCATGGTCTCCGCCCTGGAGATCATCCGCCGCCGGGTCGATGCCATGGGCGTGGCCGAGCCCATGATTTACCGCGAGGGCGATCGCCGCATCGTGGTGGCGCTCCCCGGGGTAGAGGATCCGGAGGTCGCCCTGGATATGATCGGGCGGACGGCCCGCCTCGAGTTCACCGATAAGGACGGGGATGTCCTCGTCACCGGGGCCAACCTCGAACGTGCGCAGGCCGTCCTGGATACGGACCAGCGCGGTGTGCGCCGTCCCATCGTGCAGCTGACCTTCGATGCCGAGGGACGCCAAAAGATCGCCGACGCCACCCGCGAGCGGGTCGGGGAGATCATGCCCATCCTGCTCGACGACGAAGAAGTGCAGGCACCGGTCATCCGCGCCGCCATCGAAGGCGGGAACCCCATCATCGAGGGATACGAATCCCTGGAAGAGGCCCAGCGCATCGCGGTGCTGCTGAACTCGGGCGCCCTGCCCCTCGACCTCGAGCCGCTGCGACCGAATTTCGTCAGCGCCACCCTGGGAGAGGCGTCCATCGCGCAGAGCTTCCAGGCGGCCATCCTCGGCTTCGCCGCCGTCGTGGCATTGATCGTGCTCTTCTATCGCGTCCCGGGCGTATGGGCGTCCGGTGCCCTGGCCCTTTATATCGTCCTGTTGCTGAGCGTACTCGACGGCATCAACGCCACCCTGACCCTGCCGGGGATCGCCGGCATCATCCTTTCGATCGGCATGGCGGTAGATGCCAACGTCATCATATTTGAGCGTATCAAGGAAGAAGTGCGGGCGGGTGCCACGCCCCGGGCGGCCATCGACAGCGGGTTCTCCGCCGCCTTTCGTACCATCCTGGATGCCAACGTCACCACGCTGATCGCGGCCGGCGTGCTCTATTGGCTCGCCACGGGTCCGGTCCGGGGTTTTGCGGTAACGCTTTCATTGGGTATCCTGGTGAGCATGTTCACCTCGCTGGTCGTGACCCGGTTTGCCCTCATCCAGATGGCCGGGGCGGGACTCGTGCGATCCGGCTGGGCCTTCTTCGGTGGGGGGCGTGATGCGAAATGAAGCGAATTACGCGCGCGGTTTACGGTTTCAGTTTCATGGATCATCGTCGCAACTGGTTGATCATCTCCTCGGTCATCATCCTGGCGGGCCTCGTCAGCCTCGTTGCCCAGGGGCTCAACCTCGGGGTCGACTTCACCGGGGGTTCGGTGCTGGAGCTCGATTACGCCGATCCGGTGACTTCCGGAGAGGTGGAAGAGGCGCTTCGGGACTTTCCCGAGATGGAGGGTTCGCAGGTGGTGCGCATCGGGGATGCCGAGGCCCCGTTCATCCGGATCAAATCCCCGGACCTACCCGAGGGTGACCGCCGGGACACGCTCTACGGTGTCCTGGGCGACCTCGGTGAATACGAGATCGCCTCCCTCGATGTCGTGTCGCCGGTGATCGGGCGGGAACTCACGCGGTCGGGCCTATTGGCCCTGGCCGTCGCCCTGGCCGGCATGGTGCTCTACATTACCCTTCGCTTCGAGTTCCGGTTCGCGGTGACGGCGGTGCTCACCCTGATGCACGATAGCCTCATCACCCTGGGCCTCTTTTCGCTGTTGCAGGTGGAGGTCGACCAGGCTTTTATCGCGGCCATCCTGACGATCATCGGATACTCGGTCAACGACACCATCGTGGTGTTCGACCGCATCCGGGAGAACCTCAAGTATCGCGCCACGGGAGAGGCGGTCGCCGGGTTGGTGGATCGCAGTATCCACGATACGCTGGCCCGCAGCATGGTGACGTCGGTGACGACGTTCGCCGCGGTGATGGGGATCTACCTCTTCGGCGGGGTTTCCATCCGCAACTTCACCTTCGCCCTGATGCTCGGCGTGGTCGTGGGCACCTATTCGTCCATCTTCGTGGCCAGCCCGATCTGGGCGACCTGGCAGGAATGGCGTCCCGCCCGGGCCACCTCCCGCTCCTGACCCGCGGAAGGAGCCGATCGCGACCGGGGCGAACTCTACCACTATTACCTGCCCCGATCGGAAGGGGGAACCCATCGTGCGTGCCACGGCCATGTCCATTTTGATGTTATTGATCGCTGCACTCATCGCGCTCTTCGCCGGGCAA
This sequence comes from Clostridia bacterium, assembly GCA_003552525.1. GTDB lineage: Bacteria > Bacillota > Sulfobacillia > SLMV01 > SLMV01 > CSSED11-154. Next base: position 11,047 of record PUNF01000069.1, read on the forward strand.
AACGTCCAGGTGGTGACCGTGCGTTTCCTGGGTTGGAGCGTGGATACGTCTTTGGTCGTCGTCATCGTGTTTTCCGCCGCCGCCGGCGGCCTGCTCGTCGGCATCATGAGCCTGTGGCGGCAGCTACAGTCCGGGCTCCGCCATCGGGACGTGGCCGGGCGCCTGGGCCGGCTGCAGGAGGAGCGGGATGACTTGGTCTCCGAGCGGGATGCCCTGGCCGACCAGGTCGAGTCGCTGCAGATGGCCCTGCGCGAGGCGACGGCTGCACGCAAGGAAGCGGATGCGGTGGCGTCCGAAGAACCCGACGAAGAAGCGGAGGGGGAAACATCGTCCTCTGGCGTATAGCGGAAACCGATGAAGCACGCGTGGGGCGCCTGCAGGAGGCACTGGCCGTCCCGCGCGCCACGGCTTTAGTCCTGGCCCACCTCGGGTTCGAACGGCCCGAGGCGGCGCGCCGTTTCCTGGCGGCCCCCATCGAAGACCTATCCGATCCCGCCGACCTCCCGGACGCCGATGCGGCGGCCGCGCGCCTGCGGGAGGCCGTCGCAAATGAGGAGCACATCCGCGTATTTGGCGACTACGATTGCGATGGGTTGACCGCCACGGCCCTGCTCGTCGGGGTGTTGCAGCGCATGGATGCCCGCGTCGACTTTCACATCCCCTCCCGCCTGAAGGAAGGTTACGGCCTATCGGTGAAGGCCGTGGAACGCGCCGCCACCGACGGGGTCGATCTCCTCATCACCGTGGATTGCGGGATTACCGCCCACGCACAAGTGCAGCGGGCCCGGGAACTCGGGCTCGATATCATCATCACGGATCACCACGAACCGGCCGCAAGCCTCCCTCCCGCGGTCGCCGTGGTGGACCCCAAGCGAAAGGATTCGCACTACCCGTTTCCCGAACTCGCCGGCGTGGGCGTGATTTACCAGTTGCTCTCGCACGCCTTCGGCGATCGGCTGGATCTCGCCATCGAGCGCGACCTGGTCGCCGTGGGAACGGTCGCGGACGTCGCCCCGTTGGTCGGGGACAACCGCATCCTGGTCCGCGCCGGACTGCAGGTCCTGCGTGAGCGCCCCCGCACCGGGCTTCGCGCGCTGGCGGAGGCGGCCGGTCTCGAAATCGCGGCCGTCGATGCCGATCACCTGGCCATGATCCTCGGCCCGCGCCTCAATGCCCCGGGACGGATCGGGGATGCGACCCCGCTGCTGGAGTTGCTCCTCACCGGCGAGCCCGCCCGCGCGGAGGGGATCGCCCGGGCCTGCGAAAAGGCGAACCGTCGCCGCCGGGGACTGCAGGATGCCGTGGTGGAGGGTGTGGAGCGCCTGGGGCGCGCGAACGGACGGTTTTCCGGGCGCGGGTTCCTGGTCCTCTTCGATCCCGAGTGGCACCCCGGTGTGCTGGGTCCCGCGGCTTCCCGCGTCGCCGAAGAGTATCGTCGCCCGGTGCTGCTGTTGGCACCGGGGCCGGATGATGCCACCGTGTACCACGGATCCGGGCGCAGCATCGCGGACTTTGACCTCCTGGGCGCCCTGGGCGCGGCCGGCGATCTCCTGGAGAGATACGGGGGACATCGGGCCGCCGCGGGGGCCTCGGTGCGGGCGGAAAACCTCGCGGACTTGTCCGAGAGACTGGATGCGATCGGCCGGCGTGGGCTCCAGCCGGCGCAAATCCTGCCGCGCCTGCGGCTCGTGGGGGAGCTCGGTCTCTCCGGGGTGGACCGGGACGCCGTGGACGCCCTAGCACCCTTGGCCCCGTTCGGGCGGGGGAATCCGCGCCCGGTCTTTTTGGCGCGGGACGTGCGCGTGGAGCGTGCCCGCCCGGTGGGAGATGGCGAACACCACCTGATGCTGGACTTCGCCGATCGCGGGCTGCAGGGCATCGGGTTCGGCCTCGGACCGCTGTGGAAGAGCCTCCAGGGACGGGGTTCCCTCGACCTGGCGTTCACGCCGGAATTGGACCGCTGGAAGGGGCGGGAGCGGGTTCGGTTGCGCCTGGAGTCCGTGCGCCCGGCCGGCCAGGGGGACGCGGGGACCATCGTGGCCGCCCTGCGCCGCCGCTGGCGGGAAGCGAGGCGCGGACAGCCCGAGGGCGCGCGGCTTCGTGCTATCCTGGAGGCCCTCCGGCAACTGCCCGATGCGGATGCCGGCGCGGGAGGATTCTTCGATCCCGCCGGCGAGGCCGGGCGGGAGATCTGTACGCGGCTCGGGCTGGAGCGCGAAGAATTGGTCGCGGCCCTCGAGGTGCTCGCGGAAGCGGGGGTGGTCGCGCCCATGCAGCGGGGCGAGGACCGGTTGTGGCTCCTCCTCCCCGCGGCGGACGAGCCTCTGGAATTGGACGCGTCACTGCGATATCGTCAGGGACAGGAGTACACGGAGCAACTTCGACGTGCCGCGGCCGACCCCGAGGCATTGACGGGGGAGTCGCTGGCATCTTTGCTGTATGGATTTCGCCCGGGGTCTTCCGGTGTGTGCACCGGGGTTTCCGATGGCGAGGCGGAGGGAACATCCCGCACATAGGGGGTGCATCGATGGACTTTGCACAACTCAGGGCGGATCTGACCGGGTACATGCCCGACGAGGGCATCGAACGGGTGCAGCGTGCCCACGAGTTCGCCACCCGGGCCCATGACGGCCAAACCCGCATGTCCGGGGAGGAGTATATCGAACATCCCTTGCACGTGGCGGCCATCCTGGCGGACCTCGACATGGATGCCGATACCCTGGCGGCCGCGCTGCTGCACGATGTGGTGGAAGACAGCGACGTATCCCTGGACGATATCCGCGAGCACTTCGGCGATCACGTCGCGGAGCTGGTGGACGGGGTCACCAAGCTGACGCAGCTGGAAGCGCGGACCCGCGTCGAAGAGCAGGCCGAGAACCTCCGGAAGATGTTCGTGGCCATGGCCAAGGACATCCGCGTCATCCTCATCAAGCTCGCCGATCGGCTCCACAACATGCGCACGCTCCGCTACCTCCGGCCCCAGAAGCAGGAGCACATCGCCCAGGAGACCCTGGATATCTTCGCCCCCATCGCCTACCGCCTGGGGATCTCCCGCATCCAGTGGGAGCTCGAGGACCTGGCCCTGCACTACCTCCATCCCGAGGAGTACGAGGAGCTGGCCCTGAAGGTCCCCCGGGCGCGCAAGGAGCGGGAGGCCTTCACCAACGAGCTCATCTCCATCCTCAGAAAATCCCTTGCGGAAGTGGGTATCGAGGCCGAGATCCACGGGCGGGCCAAGCACCTGTACAGCATCTATGGCAAGCTCAAGAAACAGGACACGGAGATCGAGGAGATCTACGACCTGGTGGCCATCCGCATCGTCGTGGATAGCGTCAAGGATTGCTACGCGGCCCTGGGGACGGTACACAACATCTGGCGTCCCATCCCGGGCCGTTTCAAGGATTACATCGCCATGCCCAAGAGCAACATGTACCAAAGCCTTCACACCACCGTCGTCGGTCCCGAGGGAGAACCCTTCGAGATACAGATCCGCACCTGGAGCATGCATCGCGTGGCGGAATACGGGATCGCGGCGCACTGGCGCTACAAGGGGAAGGCGACCGGGGACGAGGATTTCGAGAAGAAACTCACCTGGCTGCGGGAGATCCTCGAGTGGCAAAACGAAGCGCCCGACCCGCACGAGTTCATGGAGTCGCTGAAGATCGACGTCTTCTCCGACGAGGTGTTCGTCTTTACCCCGAAGGGGGACGTCATCGATCTGCCGGCGGACGCGACCCCGATCGATTTCGCCTATCGCATTCACACCGAGGTGGGACACCGGTGCGTGGGCGCGAAGATCAACGGGCGCATCGCGCCGCTGGATACGCGGCTGCAAACCGGCGACATCGTCGAGGTGCTGACCAGCAAGCAAAGTCGCGGGCCCAGCCCCGACTGGCTCAAGGTCGTCAAGACCTCCAGCGCCCGTTCGCGGATCCGCGGGTGGTTTAAGCGCGAGCGACGCGAGGAGAATCTGGAGCGCGGGCGCACCCAGCTCCGCCAGGAGCTGCGGCAAAGTGGGCTGGATCCCGACGAGGTCTTGTCCGAGTCGTACCTCGAGCGCGTCCGGCGCCGATACAGTTTTCAAAGTGACGAGGAGCTGTTCGTGGCCATCGGCTACGGCGGCCTCACCGCGGGCCAGGTGGCCGGCCGCCTGCGGGACATGTGGGAAGAGGAGCACGGCGACACCGAGGTGTCCCTCGATACCAGTGCCATCAAGGAGCGATTGCCCCGGGCCTCCGGAGACCAGGGCGTGCGGGTCAAGGGTATCGATAACGTCCTCGTGCAGCTCGCGCGATGCTGCAACCCGGTACCGGGCGATGCCATCGTGGGATATGTCACCCGGGGCCGGGGCGTGACCATCCACCGTGACGATTGTCCCAACATCACGCGCTACCTCGACGACGAAGAGCGGGTGATCGAGGTGTCGTGGGCGTCGGTGGATGCCAAGTACTACCCGATCCAGATGCGCATCACGGCGATCGATCGACCGGGCCTGCTCTCCGACGTGTCGCAGACGGTGGCGAGTTTTAGCACCAACATCCTCGACGCCAAAGCGCGCAGCACGCGCGATGGCAAGGCCATCGTCAACATGGTGCTGGAGATCAACAACCTGGAGCAGCTGGCCTACTTGAAACAGCGCGTGGAACGCGTAAGGGACGTGTTGAGTGTGGAGCGCGTCTCCCACTCCCACGGGGAAGGGTGAAGGCATGCGAGCGGTGATACAACGGGTGCGCAGCGCATCGGTCACGGTGGACGAGGAGGAAATCGGTGCGATCGGAGGGGGACTGGTGGTCCTCCTGGGTGTGGGTGACGGCGATGGCGAGGAGGATGCCCGTCAACTGGCGGATCGCGTGGTGAACCTCCGCATCTTCCCCGATGACGAGGACCGCATGAACATCTCCGGCCTGGACGCCGGGGCGGACCTATTGGTCGTTTCCCAGTTCACCCTTTACGGCGATTGCAGCGCGGGGCGACGACCCTCTTTCATCCGGGCCGGCCCGCCCGATCGGGCCCGTGCGCTGTACGAAGCCTTCGTGGGCCACCTCCGCCGGCATCCCCTCCGGGTGGAAACCGGCACCTTCGGCGCCATGATGACCGTGAGCTTGGACAACTGGGGACCGGTGACGCTATTGATGGACACCGAGGGCACCCTGTAGCATCCCCAGGGACGCGAAAGGAGCGTGACATCCGCCGTCGCCGCGGCGGAGATCGTTATGATAACCAACAGGCCCCGGGGTACGCTGGACATCGTGCCCGAGGAATCGGTCCGGTGGCAGTACGTCGAGTCGGTGGCCCGGGAGATATGCCGCCGCTACGGGTACGGCGAGATCCGCACCCCGGTCTTCGAACATACGGAATTGTTTCGCCGATCCGTCGGCGAGTTTACCGACGTGGTGGAAAAGGAGATGTACACCTTCGATGATCGCGGGGGCAGGAGCCTGACCCTGCGGCCCGAGGGTACCGCACCCGCGGCCCGGCTGTACCTCGAGGAGCGCCTGTACGCCGGCGCGGGCCCCGCCAAGATCTACTACCTGTCATGGCCCATCTTCCGTTACGAGCGTCCCCAGGCGGGGCGCCTGCGCCAGCATCACCAGTTCGGCGTGGAGTGCTTCGGCAGCCACGATCCCGCGGTGGATGCGGAGATCATCGCCCTGGCGTGGGATTTCCTGGGCGCGCTCGGGCTGGACGGGCTCGTCGTCGGGATCAATAGCATGGGTTGTGCGGGTTGTCGCACCGGGTATCGCGAGGCACTGCGGGCGCACTTCTCCGGTCATCTCGAAGAGATGTGCGAGGATTGCCGGCGGCGCCATGCCCAGAACCCGCTGCGCCTCCTGGATTGCAAGCGGGAAAGCTGTGCGCCCTTCATCGCGACCGCGCCGGCCATCGCGGACCACCTTTGCGAGGACTGCCGCGCGGACTTCTCCCTGTTGCGGGAGTACCTGGGGGTATTGGGTGTCGATTGTCGCCTCGATTCGTCGCTGGTGCGTGGCTTCGACTACTACACGGGCACGGTCTTCGAGATCACCCACGATGCCCTCGGAGCGCAGGATGTGGTCTGCGGCGGCGGGCGGTACGATGGGCTGGTGGAGACGCTGGGTGGCGACCCCTCGCCGGGCGTCGGTTTCGGGCTCGGCATCGAACGGCTGCTGTTGATCCTCGAGCGCGAGGATGTACGCCCGCCCGGGCCGGATCCCCTCGACGCCTACCTGGTTTGCATGGGCGCCGAGGCGCGCCGGCACGCGGTGGGCTTGCTGCATCGGCTGCGGGCCGCGGGCGTCGCCGCCGACATGGATTACATGGATCGCAGCTTCCGCGCCCAGCTGCGGCGGGCGGATCGATATCCCGCCCGCTTCGCCCTGATCCTGGGCGAGGAAGAGCTGGCCGCGGGCACGATCACGGTCAAGGACCTGGCCGGCGGGGCGCAACGGACCGTCGGCGTGGACGAGGCCGTGGCCCTGTTGTGCGCCGGGCCCCCGCCCGGCGAAGACGAGTGAAGAGGCTTTGGGAGGTGCGTGCAGTTGAGTGATCATCCCGAGGGCGGCATGCCCCAGGAACTGGGGGACTGGCGCAGGACGGACATGTGCGGACGACTCAATGCCCGGGATACGGGCCGGGAAGTCGTCCTGATGGGCTGGGTGTCCCGGGTCCGCGACCTGGGCCAGCTGGTCTTCGTGGAGCTTCGCGACATCACCGGGGAGATACAGGTGGTCTTCGATGCCGATGACCACCCCGGGCTGTGGTCGGAGGCCAAGGGTTGGCGCGGGGAATACGTGGTGGGCGTGCGGGGCGTGGTCGCGGATCGGGCACCCGAGGCGGTCAACCCGGATAGCCCGACGGGATCGGTCGAGGTGCATCCCGCAGAGATCCGGCTACTGAACCCCGCGGAAACCACGCCCTTTTACATCCGTGACGATATCGGGGTGGAAGAAGGGCTCCGGTTGCGCTACCGCTACCTTGATCTGCGGCGCGGGGAAATGCGCCAGAACCTCGTCCTCAGGGACCGGGCCAACCGGGCCGTGCGCGACTACCTCTCCGACGCCGGTTTCCTGGAGGTCGAGACCCCCTACCTGACCCGGAGCACCCCCGAGGGCGCCCGGGACTACCTGGTGCCCACGCGCGGCCGGCGCGGTGAGTTCTACGCGCTGCCGCAGTCGCCGCAGCTTTTCAAGCAGCTCCTCATGATCTCGGGGCTCGATCGCTACTACCAGCTCGTCCGCTGTTTCCGCGACGAGGATCTTCGCGCCGATCGCCAGCCCGAGTTTACCCAGATCGACATCGAGATGTCCTTCGTCGGGGAGGAGGAAGTGCAGGCCCTGACCGAGGGACTGCTCGCGCACCTGTTCGGCGAACTATGGGGTGTCGAGGTGCCGACGCCCTTCCCCCGCATGGCCTATGCGGAGGCCATGGAACGTTACGGGACCGACAAGCCGGACCTGCGCTACGGGCTCGAGCTGTGCGACGTCTCCGAGGCGGTCGCCGACTCGGCATTTCGGGTGTTCTCCTCGGCCATCGCGGCGGGCGGCGTGGTCAAGG
>PUNF01000124.1 GCA_003552525.1 Clostridia bacterium
CACACACACACACACACACACACACACACACACACACACACACACACACACACACACACACACACAAACACACACACACACATGCAGGCCCCATGGAAGACTCGCCAGGCTACGCTTGGCTGCCGCCAAGGCGCGGAGCGAAGCGTGGTCCACCCTGCCGCCCATGCCCCAGCCACAGCCGCCGCCGCATGAGTAGTGGTGGAGATGATGATGATGAGGAGGAGGAGGAGGAGGAGGCTGCCCCCTCGGCAGCAGTCAGCGGCGCTGAGCTGAGGCAGCTGCAGCAAGACGCAGCAGCAGCAGCAGCAGAAGTGGCGGCTGCCGCTGCCGCCCCTGTAGCAGCAGCCGGGGAAGCGGCGGCAGCAGCAGCAGCAGCAGCAGCAGAGGTAGATGCAGCAGCAGCAGCAGCAGCAGCAGCAGAGGTAGATGCAGGAGCAGCAGCAGCAGCAGCTCCAGACGCCCTCGCCGGCCCCCACCCCGCACCCAGCCGTGCGAGCAGCTGCGGAATGGGTGGCGGGGCAGAGGGGATGAGCGGGGCAGATGGTGAGGAGGGTGGGGGGAGCGACATGGGGGAGGGCTTGGGAGGGGCAGATGGTGAGGTGGGTGGGGGGAGCCAAGGGGGGGGGGGCAGCAGCGGGGGAAGCAGCAGCGAGGAGAGCGGCACAGATGCACGCAGCAGGGAAGGCAGTGAAGTGGGCAGTGAGGAGGAGTGGGATCAGCAGCAGGAGCAGCAGCAGCAGCAGTTCTTTGAGCTGGAGGGCCGCAGCACAGCAGCCAAGTATGTGCAGCAGCTGGACGCGCCAGTGTATGTAGGCAGCCCCCACACCCTCCGCCAGTGGCTGTGCTTATTCGTGGACCTGAAGGCTACACACAACATGACAGATTCAGCGTTTGAGGACGCGCTGAAGGCAGCCCGGCACACCAGCCCACAGCCCAACAACATTCCCCCCTCCCTGCACCTGGTGCGTGCCATCCTCAGCTGCAAGGAGCTGTGGGAGCTGGAGCACCACATCTGCCCCTGCCACAAGCACGCATACAAACCCCTGCATCCAGAACGCCGGGCAGCTGTGCAGGAGCAGCAGCAGCAGCCACCACCACAGCAGCAGCAGCACCACCAGCAGCCACCACAGCAGCAGCAGCAGCACCAGCAGCCACCACAGCAGCAGCAGCAGCAGCAGCAGCAGCAGCAGCAGCAGCAGCAGGAGGGTGGGGGAGCGCCCAGTGCTACCGCCGAGCTCTCCTGCCCGGTGTGCAACACGAGCCGCTTCCACATCGTGGAGTCGCCCACGGGCGTGCAGTCCATTGTGCCGCACATGGTGAGTGCGCGGCAGGGGCGTATGCCACTGGCGCGTGGTGAGGGTCAAGGGGTGGGGTGCGCCGATCGACGCCTGCTTCAACCAGAGCCCGGCTTCATTTTGCACTGAAGGTGCTCATCTCACCCGCCAGCTGGTGCAAGCCTGACCCTCCCCTCCCCTCCCTGCCTCCACACCCCTTGCAGAAGTGCTGGTACTTTGGAATTGGGGACGCGCTCATCCGGCCCAACTTTGCGGACCCCGAGTTCACCAGGTGGGCGTGAGGCTTGTTGCAGGTCTGTGCTGGGCTGCGAGCACAAGCAAACAAGGCGCACACCCTCCTCTGGCGGCTTTGGTGTTCATTTCCAAAGGGACCCAGGGTGCTCCAGCAACCAGCTCACACACATACAGCCACACATTGCAAGCGAGCCCCTCCAAACACTTCTCCCCTTTCCCTCCACAGTGTGTACGCCACGGCACGCTCCAGAAACGCGGGCGCGTACTTTGCCTCCCCAGAGTGTGCACGGCTGGACGCCAGCACTGGAGGGCAGTTCCTTGCTCGCGCGCCCCCGGGCTGCCCTGTGCCGCACACCGTGGGGGCCATTGAGCTGGGCTTCGACTTTGGTCAATGCTTCAGCTTCAAGGAGCGCAGCACGGGGGCCCTCAATGCCCGGTGTGTGCGCAGCTGGTGCATGCTTCCTCACCTGCAGCTGCACACCACCTGCCTTCATGCATAAGGCATATGCCTTGCTGGCAATCCACCACCCACTTCTGTCATCTGATCCGCTGCCTGACCCACTTGCACACAAGCCCTTGCCCAGCCCTCCACTCACTTGACGACTGGCGCCTCCGACCATGCTCAGGTACTCTGATGTCCCGGACCTGATGCGCGGCAAGATGGCCTGGCAGAAGCTGGTGATGGTCATCCCCCCTTGCGAGCTGGGCCATGGCAAGTGAGTGGGGCAGGCGGTGGTGGTGTGGTGGTGTTGGGGTTGGGTTTGGGGCAGGTGGTGGCAGTGGGGTTTAGGTTGGGGCAGGTGGTGGCGGTAGTGGTGGTGGTGGTGGGGTGATGATGGCATTGGCGCAGCACACACCCACGCACCCACACATCCACACACACACACACACACACACACTCACACACACACACATTATCCCCTGCAAGGTCGTGCGAGCCCAGCTGCCTCGACGGGTACATGCTGGTTGCACTGCAAGAGCTGCAGTGCCTGGGGCCCCCGCCCCCGCCTGCACTGCCCGACAGCCGCTTCAGCGGCGTGACCCATGTCCCCCGCGCTCAGATGGGTGAGTGTGCGGGTGGGCACGCGCGGGGGAGGTTGTGGGGTGGCCTGCATTGGCACCGGTACGAGGTGATGGGGTGAACACACCCGCGTTGGCTTGCGGTTGCGTAGCTCTGGTCTGGCTGCGCGTCATGGTGATGGAGTGCATCATGCAAACCCCTCTTTCTTTTCCAGAATGCACATCCATGGCATCCATGGTCGCCTGTGATACGGGCACATGCACCCCCACCCCCTTCACACCAGGCAATTCTTCACTGACCTTGCCATCCTCCTTTCCCTCTCCCATGCGCTCAACTCCCCAACCCCCCACACCCCACCCACTTCAACCACAGGCACGGGCATCCTCATCAAGCCCAGCATCAAGGATGCGGGGGGCAACGTCACGCTGGGCGCCGACTTCACGCACTACGTGGTCGTGACGGGCGTGTACGCGGACGCCCCTGCGCGCCAAAAGCTGGTGAAGAGCATGGGGCATGCTGCGTACCTGGGGTGCATGTTCTGCTGCCTCACGGGCGAGCTCATGCATGGCACGATGAGGTTTCTGGGCTATGCAGACCCTGCACCCATCAGCAGGGGCCTGGGGGTCCACAGGTTTGCATCTGCAGGCTCTGGTGTGCCTGTGGCGCAGATGGTGGTGGATGCTGACAGACTGCACATCCATGATGGGCTGCAGTGGCTGCGTGCGATGGGAGTTGAGCATCCAGCGGCAGGGGCTGCCCCACCTGACCCTGCCTTCATTGGCGTGTGCGGCGTGTCCGTGTTCTTTGATTTGCTCTGGTACTCATCCTTCACGCAGCTCTTTCTTGTGCCCCTGTGCCATGCTTTCCACCATGGAGTGCTGAAGAACTTTTTGACAGCCATTGTGGGGAAGGAGGGGGGCAAGAAAGGGGAGGGAGGGGGGCAAGAAGTTGACATTGTTGATGGCTTTGTTGATGAGGGGCGGGATGATGAGCGGGTGCTTGCGCCGCGGGCGCTGCGCCCTGAGCACCGCCTTAGCCGGCATGAGCGGGCGGAGCTCAGGGCGCGCTCGGAGGTCATGGTGCTGACTCAGGACTTTGGCCGGCGTGTGTGCTGCATCGACCCCTCGGTGAAGGCCCTCACCATGGAGGAGGGCATGCGCGCCATCGACTGCGTCCTGCCCGTCCTGTTTGCAGAGGTGGGTGCAGCTGGGGGGTGCCTTGGGTTGGGGTCGGAGTTGGCCTCGAGTATGCCGCCTTGTTCTCGCCGCCTTTTTTTGGTGGCGAATGCCCTCGCATCCATCCTGCTGCCTGTGTCCCATCGCGCCTCCAACGCCATATCGCTGGATGGGGCCTGAAGCCATTGCCCCCTCTCCCTTCCCCTGCCCCCCTCCCCCTCCCCTGCAGAACGTTGACAACCACGTGGTGAAGAAGGCGTTCGGGCACCTGCGGCGCTTCGCAGCCACCCACTCCCGCCTGCTCCCGTGGGCATCTGCTGAGCAGCGCGCGGAGCAGCTCGCAGCCGCGCAGGGCGAGCTCCTGAGCTACGCCAAGCTTGCAGAGACGGTGCGTGCGTGCCGCCTCCTTGCACCCCGGCTGCGTGCGTGATGTCCACCAACGTTGGTGGGTTGAACGGACTGCTCACAGCTGAACAGGCGCCACGCACTCACCACTGCTCACTCTCAGCCTCCAGCCTCCCACGCCTTGCTTGCTGCAGCCCTCAAGGGGGCCTGGCTTGCCCTACCGGCTGGCCCCCCAAGGGGATTGTTTGCAGGCACATTACCCTCACACACTTTGCTTTGCACCGCGCACCACTCGCCCGCGCAGGAGCTCAGCCTGAGCTTCTCCACCAGCAACCTGCACCACCTGGTGTGCATGCTGACGGCGCAAGCCGAGGCCCGCGGGGACACGCGGCACTTCTTTGAGCTCTTCGTTGAGCGCGGCATCCAGTTTCTGAAGCGCCGCACCAAGTTCCGCAGCACCAGCAAGCCCGAGAGCGTCATCGCCAATGGGCTGG
>PUNF01000017.1 GCA_003552525.1 Clostridia bacterium
ACAGCGCGTGGTATTCGGTGTCGAGGGATTCGGGATCGGACTGATCGGCCGCCCGGGCTAGCCGTTGCCAGGCATCCACCAGCGGCCCCTCTTCGTCACCGGTTTCCAGCCCGGACAGGCTGTCGATGACGTCCGCCGACGGGATCTCTGCAAACAGACGGGCCAGCAGTGCGTAAACCCGGGAACGGAGCCAATCCTCCGGCCCGGCCTCTGCACGGGTTGGCCTGACTGCTTCGCCGGCAGCCTTAACGCGGGTTGCGTCCAAAGGTCTCTCTCCTCAACTCTGGCAACTTTTTATCCCGAATTTGTAATGCTTGGCAAAAACTTTCTGTGGTGCAGCGCGACACGATAACCCCAATCATCGGCCATCACCGCACCATCTGCTCGTCATCGAAGAGATCCTTAACCCGGCAGTCCTCGCACATTTCCAGCCGCCGGCGAGCCCGCTCATCCGTGAACATCCAGTGCCCGGAAAGCTGATCCGCGACGCGGTTGATAATTTTTTCGGTGGCGAAGACTTTCCCGCAGCCGACACAGTGAAACGGTTTCTCTTCATTGAGCACTCGGGGCTCCGGACGGGCGAACGCGGGCAAATGAAGCCTCGCCTCCAGGGCGATCGCATCCTCGGGGCAGGCCTGCTCGCAAAGACCACACTGCAGACAGCGGGACTCGTCGAACAGCAGCTGCGGTTCTCCGCCGGCACTGGCAACGGCTTCCACCGGACAAACCGCCGCACAGGACATGCACAGGGTGCAGGCGTCCCGGTCAACCTGAATCTGGCCAAAGGGAGCACCCGGCGGTAGCGGGGTCGTTGCGACGTCGCGGTTCGGCCGGTACAGCTCGGCGAAGGCCACCTGAAGTCGCTCCCGCTTGCCGCCGCCGATGCTGAACTGGCGTGCCTGTCGGCCATGGGAGTCATGCAGCGGTGTCTTCGCCAGCCACTCCTTGAGACCCTTGGTACCGCCCAGGAAGGCAATACGGGCCGGCTCCATCTGCAACGCTTCCAGCACCGGTGTGAACAGCGCCCGCTGGGTAGCACTGGCTTCCACCACCGACGGCTCGGCCCCGTCAGGCTGCAGGATCAGAACATCCGAGGCCCCGAAAGCCAGGGTCATCAACCAGATGTCGGGCCCCAGGCTGCCGGTGTCCTCCACCGGAACGGGGATGACCCGTTCCGGCAGTTCGGCGCCCAGCGGCGCCAGGGTTCCCGCGCCCCAGTCATCGTCGTGAAACAGAACCGCCGGGGGTTGGCTGGCCATGGCGCTGTAGCTTTTGAGGGCACGGCGCAACACCCCGAGGAGATCCCGGGCCTCGGGGTAGGCATAGGCTATGGCGCCACTGGGACAGGTGGTGGCGCAGCTGCCGCAGCCCTGGCACAGATAAGGATCCACCTCGATCATCTCGCCCAGAGAACGGATCGCACCGGTGGCGCAGGCGTCCAGGCAGCGCGTGCAGCCGCTCAGGCCGCGGGCGCCATGGGCGCAGAGGTTCTCGTTGTAGGCGAAGAAGCGGGGCTTCTGAAAATCCCCCACCATCTCCGGGAGTAGCGCCAGCGCCTCGCTCAGCGCCTGCGGGTCCTGCCCAACGCGCTGGTAGCCAATGGGTGGCTTTTCCACCTCAATCACCGGCTCATCTGAGACATCCAGGACCAGGTCAAAGTGGGTCAACTTGCCTTGCGCGAGGGTCGCCAGATTGACCTCGCCCTGATCGGTGTCGAGGGTGGCGACGAACGCCCCCAGGTGGCCAGTGATCGCGGGCCGGCCCCGAGCCAGCAGAAACTGCCCCAGGTCCGCCGCCTGGCCCGGGTCGTCGGCCACAATCAGACAGCGTATCGAGTCTGCGAGCACCCGGGCCGCGCCAAGGGCCCGCTCCGCTGGCCCGACAATCAGCAGGGCACTGCCTGCCTGGTAATCGACGAAACCGGCGGTTCCGAGGTTGGCTTCGGACAGCACCGCCAGCGCCGCCGCCCGGGCTCGTCCATCGGCTTCCACGGCCGGCAGCTCCGTGAGCGGCGGATGAGTAATCTCAAGCACGGCTGTCTTCCTCCCCGCCATCGGCGGCGTTCCTGTCAATGCGCGTGGGCGGGTTCGCGTCGGGGCCGGCGGGCACTTCCGACGGGGCGGCCGTCCGGGTGTCCTCGTCGCTCACGGCCCCGGTCTCGGCGTCTTCCCCCATCTCGTTTTCGGTCTCTGCCTCTGCCTCAGTTTCGGTTTCGGTTTCGGCCTCCGCCGCCTCCCTGGCCTCTTGCGCCCTCTGGCGCTCCGCCAGTCGTTCGTTCTGCCGGCGCAGATCGTGGGTCATGGTGTTACCCAGCGGCTGGAGCTGGGTGTAATCATCGTCGTAGTCATCCAGCCCATCTTTGACGTTGAAGCGGCTGCTGTGGAAAAGCTTGCGCAGCGCCTTGCGCCGCAGGGCATCGCTCACCCCGGGCGAGAAAAAACCGCTCACATCACTGTCCGGCTGCAACGTCTCGATGTCCGGCATATCGGCATCGGTGAGGGTGGCAGGCTCCGTCGACGGCGCATCGTCCATGCCCTCGCCGGGAGTCCCGTCCCGGCGTGGCGCCGCTGGCAAATGATCCTCAGACCCGTCGGCCTCAATTGCCGGATTCGGCGCCGCGGACGGCTCTGCCGCCACCCGGGCCGCCTCCTTGCGCCGCGCCCATCGCCCGAGGAAACCCTCCTCAGGCGATGGCTGATCGTGTTCGTTACTCATCGGACGCCTCCCGAGGCTTGCGACGCTTGCGACGACGCGGCTCGGGGCGATAGTGGCTCATGACAAACCGCTCGACTTCGTCAATCAGCCATGCCGGCAGCGGCGTCGAAAAAATTTCGGCCTCGCTCTCCTGCTGCCGCGCCGATTCGTCCTGGTCCAGCGTGACCAGCCAGGGCATGAGCCCGTATTGCGGGTCCTCCTGGCAGATCACCAGCAGCGATGGCTGCCGGCTGGTGAGGTTGTACCAGTAGGTTTCGGCATTGGAGCGATGCAGGCTGAGCCGCAGACCGGACCACCGGAAGTCCCGCACACCCTCTTCAACCCGGGTCTCCACCACGCCGCGTTCAGCCGTGTCCAGCTCAACCGCCGCCAGTGACCAGGCCGGAAATGTCCAGCCTCGACGCTCCCGCATGGCACGCCTCAGGGTCACACTCACCGGCCAATGGGTGCGCTCCGGGGGATTCATGGCCATTTCGGTCATCAGGGCTCACCTCCTGTCTCCGGGACGATGCGAAATACCGGGGCACTTTCCCAGTCGCTCTCGCTCTTTGGCCGATGAACACGAAAGGCCTCTTTAACCTCGCCGTCCACAAAATCCCGCTGGACCGACAGCACCGTGTTGATGTCCGGGGTACACAGGGATTCACAGAAGGCGACCTCCCCGCGGGCTTCAACCAGGGCCGCCTCCATATCCGGCGCACCGTAGGCCTCGACGAAATGTCGGGCCAGGCTTTCGAGCACCTGACGATGCTCAGCCTCGGGCATCTCCACCACCACCGCCAGGGTCGACCAGCCAAAGCTGTTCAGGCCGAGGAAGCCATGCCGAAAGGCGGCCTGTTCCCCGCTGTCCAGTTGCTCCGGGGGGCGTTCGCCGAAGGTGAAAGCGAAGGTCCCGGGCACTACCCACTCACCGGCTGTGGCTGCCCGGGGATAGATTTCGTCGTCGCTGTCATCGAGTCGCAACGCACGCAGAAACCGCACGTGGGCTCTCCTCCCTGGGGTCAATGTGTCATTTTTTTCTTACGGTATATTACGCCAACCTGTAACAGAAGTCGGAGTCACCAATGGCCAAGGCCGCCGCCGACATCGCCGCCGTGGCGGTCCTCATTGGCACCCGGAAGGGGTTGTTCATCGCCCGTGCCCCCCGGGACCGCTCGAAATGGGTTCTCGAGGGGCCTCACATCGCCGGTTACGAAATTCAGTCGGCCCTGCTGGACCCCCGGGATCCAACCCGGGGCTGGGCTGCCGCTCATCATCCGGTGTGGGGTGTGCATATCTATTGCACCGACGATGCGGGGCGGACATGGCAGCCCCGTGAGGAGGTGCCCCGTCATCGCAGTGACGATGACCCGACCAGCCTGCTCATGATCTGGAGCCTGGCTCCCGGCCCCGCGGACCAGCCCGGGATGTTGCTGGCGGGCATCGAGCCGCCGGGGGTTTTTTTCAGCAACGATGGCGGTGGGAACTGGCAGCCATTCAGCGGATTCAACAACCACCCGGACCGGCCCCACTGGTCCCCGGCGAAGGGGGGCCTCGCGGTCCACTCGGTGCAGGCGGACCCCCATGACCACCGGCGGCTCTATGCGGCCATGTCCGCCGGCGGTGTCTATCGATCCGACGACGGAGGTGCCACGTGGCGTGCCCTCAACCGCGGCATTCGGGCGCCCTATCTGCCGGAATCCGAACCCCATTGCGGCCATTGTGTCCATCGTCTGCTGGTGCACCCGGCCAGAGCCGGTCGCTGTTACCAGCAGAGCCATCACGGTGTGTACGTCAGCGACGACGGGGGTGAGCACTGGCGCGAGATCAGTGCCGGCCTGCCCAGTGACTTCGGCTACGCCCTCG
>PUNF01000030.1 GCA_003552525.1 Clostridia bacterium
TAGATAAAATAATCAGTGGTATTAACTACGTACGATCGCTCGTAACGCAAACAACGCGTTTTCTTTTCGTTCGCGAACCCTCCGATAAAAGTATGAAAACCACTTGTCACCATATGGCGCATACTGAGAGATAGTAACTCCGTCTTGAGCCATCTCAAGTTGCGCTGATTCACGAACCCCCATGAGCATCTGTATCTCGTACTCAGTTTCATGCTCACTGGCAAGCGACTGTGCCAGTGCAATCATTTCTGGATCGTGGCTACCGATAGCAACACCGTGAGAGCGGTTCGAAAACAGATATTCAATATCTCGTCTATACGCATCATTTACTGCTGATTTATCAGTATATGCAATTGTAGAGGATTCATTGTATGCGCCTTTGACGATCCGTATTTTTCCAGGAACGTCAATCACATCCGCAAGATCGTCAGCGGTCCGTTTGAGATTCGACTGAAAACACTGTCCTACTGTCCATGGATGTGCTTTTGCGGTTTCACAGAATGCTTGTATTGTTATGTCTGTGGTCGTTGCGTCCTCCATATCACACCAGACAAATGCATCATGCTCGTACGCGTGTGCAACAATTTTCTGATAATTTTCAACGAAAAGTTCATCAGAAATATCTAGACCAATTTGTGATGGCTTCACTGAAACGCTTGCATCCAGGTTCTCCGCTGTAATTTGGGTGATGAGCTCGAGATACGTATCTACATCCTCTTTAGCTTCTCCAGTGATATCGTAGTGTTCACCAAGTAAATTAAGGATCACATGGACTCCGTTCGTATTCATTGATTTGGTATGTGCTACAGCAGCCGGTACTGACTCTCCAGCAACAAATCGATTCGCTATCGGTGGTATCATTCTCGTCTTATAGTATTACAGTATCTATGTTGTTATAAAATGAACTATCAGTAACTCCATAATGTCTATATTTCACCGCTATACTGAATATTAAATAGAATAGATTAGGAGTATTTTTCAATGTCGGAGATACACAAATTTTCACAGCGAATGGATCATATTCCGTTTTCAGGCATACGGACTATATTTGAAGAGTGCTCACGGTTGGAAGCAGCGGGGACAGATGTTATCCATTTGGAGATCGGGCGACCTGATTTTGATACTCCCTCTCCGATCAAAGACGCCGCAACTACTGCTATCGATCAGGGGCATGTACACTACACATCGAACTATGGGATCGACTCGCTCCGAGAGAAAATTGCGCACAAGTTCGAAAAAGACAATGGTGTTGAGTATAATCCTCATGGAGAGATTATTACCACGTGTGGTGCGACAGAAGCGATCCTCATTTCGGTATTGACGCTCGTTGGTCCGGGTGATGAAGTCCTCATTCCGGATCCAAGTTGGACGTACGCACCAATTATCCGTCTCGCAGGTGGTATTCCTGTTCGGTACGAGCTGGACGCAGAGAACGGATTTGAGCCATCGCTGGAGTCTATTGTCGATGTTGCAACTGATCGAACGTCGGTACTAATTTTGAATAGTCCACACAACCCAACTGGTGGTGTTGTTTCAGATGAACTCGTCACTGACCTTGCAACCGTTGCAACCGAAAACGACTGGTATATCATTTCTGACGAGATCTACGAGAAGATTATTTATGATGGGTGTACACACCACAGTCTCGCAGCAGAGCCCAAACTGTACGATCGAACAGTAACAGTAAACGGTGTTTCAAAAGCATACTCAATGACAGGATGGCGGTTGGGATATATTGGTGCTCCTGAACCAATCGTTGATGGGATTATTCGTGCTCGACAGTATACAACAACCTGCGCACCGTCAATTGCACAACATGCAGCCGTAGAAGCGATTGGGAGTTCGCTACACGAACCAATTCAAAAAGCATTTGCTGCTCGGCGAGACCTCGTGATGGATCGGATGGATGAGATTCCGGGAATGGATTGTCCTGATCCAAACGGAGCATTTTATGCGTTCCCAACACTGCCTCATGGGTACACGGATGATACCGAGTTTGTCTTTGAACTGCTCCGAGAGGCAGGCGTTGCATTAGTACCCGGGTCAGTCTTTGGGCCAGCTGGAAATGGCCGTGTCAGAATTGCATACTCAAACTCTGAAGCACGAATAACCGAGGCGTTCAATCGTCTAACAGAATGGATATGATGAAATCGTAATCCAACATCTTTATATTCGTACCAAGGCTCTTTGTGAATTGATGACACGTGACAAATTTGAGAATGAACTTACGGTTCAATCTCATAAAGACGATGGATCACTGGACCCTTTTCATGAATCATATGAGGAGGCTCTTGATTCCATTAGTGAGACGCTCGGAGGCGAGTATCCGCTCTGGATTGATGGTCAAGCGGTCGAGACCAAAGAGTCATTTACAGTTACAAGCCCAGGTGATTTTGATCAAGTAGTTGGTGAGTTTGCGTCCGGAACTAAGGATGATGCCGTAGCGGCAGTTTCTGCAGCAGCTACCGCTTTCTCAGAGTGGAAAGAGTTGTCTATTAAAGATCGAACAGAGATATTCCGGACCGCAGCAGACAAAATCCGACAAAGAAAGTACGAGATTGCGGCATTAATGGGTGCAGAGAACGGAAAGAATAGAACAGAGGCGATGGCAGAGGTTGATGAAGCGATTGATTTCCTTGAATACTACTGCTACAGTCTTGAACACGAGGATGGTTTTGGTTCAACGTTGACCGAGCCAACGCCGGGGCAGTATTGTGTCAGTGATCTCCAGCCATATGGTGTATTTGGAGTCGTAACACCGTTCAATTTCCCATTCGCAATTCTTGTTGGAATGACAAGCGGGGCACTGATCACCGGAAACACAGCGGTCGTGAAACCAGCAAGCACGACACCACTTACAGCTCATTTATTCATCGAAATTCTAATCGAGTCCGGTATCCCAGATGGTGTTGTCAACTTGGTCACTGGAAGTGGTAGAACGGTTGGTCAGCCATTGATTGAGCACGAAGACGTCTCAGGATTTGCGTTTACAGGATCACGGGAGGTTGGATTGCACATTCAAAATACGTTTGATGAACTGGGCAAACGCGGGCCTGTTATCGCAGAGCTTGGTGGAAAGAATCCTGTAATTGTAACTGATACGGCGGACATCTCGAAGGCGGTATCTGGTGTCAAATTTGGGGCGTTCTCTTTTAGCGGTCAAAAATGCTCTGCAACGTCACGTGTCTACGTTCATGAAGATGTTATTGATGAGTTTACAGAGCAACTTGTTGCTGAAACAGATGAATTGACTGTCGGACCGTTTGAAAATCAAGACACAGTCGTCTCTCCATTGATTGATGACGATGCGCTCGAACAGTACAACAACATCTGTGAGTTGGCACAAGAAGATGGAACTGTACAGGTCGGTGGCACTGAGGTTGAAGATGAAGAGCTTCCTGATGGACGCTACGTTGAGCCAACAGTCGTTGCAGACATCCCGCACGATCATGAACTTGCGACCGAAGAGCATTTCCTCCCATTTGTCACGATTCATCCAGTCAGTAGCTTGGATGAGGGAATTACGAAAGCGAATGACAGCGACTATGCACTCTGTGCAGGAGTGTTTTCTGAAGACGAGGATGAGATCAACACCTGGTTTGGTCAAATAAAATCCGGAATGTGTTACGTGAACCGACAACAGAGTGCCACAACTGGTGCATTGGTGCAGGCACAGCCGTTTGGAGGGTGGAAGTTCTCCGGAACCACGGGGAAATTTGCTGGTGGTCCATGGTATCTCCAGCAATTTATGCGACAGCAGAGTCGCACAGTAGTTGGGGATGTCGGCAGTCCAGAATAACACGGAGTATCATCACCCGCACTTTCTAGTTAGGAACCTCCTTAGCTGGCGTGTTGTATTCGAGTGATTGATGCGGTCGTTGGTGGTTATAATAATGAACTAATTATTCAATTTTATGATGAACACTTCTCTGACTGCCACCCCACGAGTGATCGAAACGGTCGATACGTAGTTAGAGTGTCTGAAACCATTTTTTAATGAGGTTTCTGTCAGTATATTTTTGGCGACCGCGTAACCCTAATCAAGCAATGGCAGTCTGATAGACAAAGATTGGCGTGAAAAACGGTATCGGAGAGACCGTGTTTTTAGGCAGGGTAGTGAAGAAATATTGCCGCCGGACTAGTACCATGTTATCCAAACAGTTCGGCGTCAAGAATCCATTTTGATTTGAGGTCTATTGCAGTATACAACCAACACAGCTCACCGTTAATTTCGACAGCGGTCTCGTCAATCGCGACCCGCTTCGGCTTCACCTCAGGCGGGTCGGGAACGCTGTCAGAAATTTGATGTATCCACTGACAAATCGCCTGATGAGAACGTTCTACGCCGAATACCCGAAGAATTTCTTGTGTTTCTCTGAGAGAACAGCCGGTCGTGTGGAGGCGGACGGCAAACACCCTGACGGGTGTTGCTGTCCGCTCACGCTCCCAACATTCAAGATTTGTCGTATCCAACGTCTCCGTGAGCAGTTCTGGTGACAGCATAGACAACTCAAATCACGAACTGCTCGCTTCTCAA
>PUNF01000184.1 GCA_003552525.1 Clostridia bacterium
CCACCGGGGTTCTTCTCCAGGTACTTCTGATGGTACGCCTCCGCGGGATAGAAGCCATCCAAAGGCTCCACCTCCACCGCGAGCGGCCTTTCATACTGGGCCTGCACCTCTGCCAGGACCTCGCGGATAACCGGGAGGTCGCCCTCATCCGCGTAATAGATCCCGGTGCGGTACTGCGTACCCACGTCGTTGCCCTGCCGATTGATCGCGGTGGGATCGATGATTTCCATAAACCTCGCCAGCACGTCGTGCAGACTGATGCGCGCGGGATCGTACCGGAGCCGCACCGCCTCCGCGTGGCCGGTGTTTCGATACAGGACGTCCTGGTAACTCGGGTTCTCCGTGCGGCCGTTGGCATAACCCGAAACGACCTCGGCCACACCGTAAACCCTGGCCATGTAGGCCTCCACACCCCAGAAGCAACCGCCCGCGAGGTAGATATCCCGTAGGGCGCCCCCGTCGTAGTCCGCATCCCGGTTTGGATTCGGGGGAAGGTGCGCGACGTCTTCTGCATCGTCGCCCGGGCTCGCCCCGGCGCCTTGGGGTGCATAGAGCATTCCCAGGCGCATACTCTGAAACAGCGATGCCAAAAGGCCCAATATCCAAACCCCCAAAGACGAACGTCGCCGTTGATACATGATGATCCCCACTTTCCACGTGTGTCGTAATCGGCGCTGATCCCGGCCATGTCCGGATCGCGAAGCTCCCCAAGAGCGTACCTGCGAGGGGGAGAATGCGACGATCCACTCGCGCGAGGGATCGAACTGTGTCCCCGGCCTTTGTTGCCCTATCGCGCCGCTTCCAATACAATTCCTACTACGTAGTAATTATACCACACCTGGCAAGGGCGACACGGCTCAGGATAGGGATGGATATCGGTTTCGGTGGTGGGTCGCGCCGATGGCGCGAGCGCTGCCACGGTCGATCCCGGAAGCACACCGCCCACGCGAGCGGGATCTCGTCCCTGCTCGATGTGCCGCAGCCGGTCCCCTTCGATCGCTCCCCGACCCTCGTGATCGCAACGCGGATCCGGACTCGAGGGCACAAGCAACGTAGATACGGCGATATCGTCCGATAAAGGACAATCCGCGGCCTTGCAGAAACCTCTTGCATCCCAGGTGCCATGGTGGAGCCCAAGTCCGAAGAGGGATCCGTGGCGATCCGAAGAGCACGGCACCGGTGCATGTGGATCCGCCGCTGCCGAAGGAACACCGAGACATTACGCCCGTGGGGGGGAAGAGGTCATGAGGGAGATCGACGCGAACAAGGAAGCCTGGGCGCTCCTCGCCCGGGATCATTACGAACATTTTCGGACCCGGCTGGCATCTGAGCATTCCCTGCTCAACGACATCATCACGGATGCACTCGGCAATCTCGAGGGGAAGCGACTCATCCATCTGCAGTGCAATACGGGCGCGGACACGATTTCCTTGGCGCGATTGGGGGCACACGTCACGGGCGTGGACCTGGTGCCCGAAAACATCCGCTATGCAAAAATGCTCGCCGCAGAACTGGGTGTCAAAAACGCCCGGTTCATCACATCCGATATCATGACCCTGTCCGAGACACATCACGAAAAATACGACATCGTGTTCACCTCCGAGGGCGCGATCGGGTGGCTTCCGGATCTGAACAGGTGGGGCCATACCATCCGGAAGCTACTCAAAGATGATGGATTCATGTACGTTTTCGATTCCCACCCCTTTCAGCTGGCCTTCGATGAAGCCAAGATGGCCGGGGACCTCCTACAAGTGCGATACCCGTATTTCGGTCGCGATCCCGACGAGGATTCGAAGATCGGCGGCTATGCTTCCGAAACCAAGGAGGGTACGAACTACTTCTGGATGTATACCGTGGGTAGCATCATCAACGCACTGGTCGGGGCCGGACTTCAGATTGCGTACTTTAACGAATACGATGTGCTCTTTTGCCCCCTGCCGGGAATGGAAGCCGCGGGACGAGGCCTATGGCGATGGGAACACTACGAGGGGAAATTGCCCTTCACCTTCGGCCTAAAGGCGACGGTTCGAAAGTAAGCGTCACGGGATGCGTGCGCGACCCGGAAATCCCATGATTCGATCGCGGTCGGCAGTACAGCGCGGTGGGGGCGCCGGAGCCTCACACCATGGCCGCGAATGACCGCGAAGCCGGTGCCTACCCATCCCGCCGGCGCCATGGCGCGGCCTTCCTGCCTGCCGTGTCTCGCGCGCACCGACGTGCTTCGATGCATTTCACCGATGCCGCCTCCCCCCTTTCGCACGACAAAAGCCCTGCGGTTCCTCCCGCCCCGCACGATGCCGACACCCCCGGGTGATGGATGTCGGCACGTAGATGGGGTAAGAAGCTGGCGAGGGTCACGAATCCGGCACTGGCGAAAGACCACCCGGGCCGGGTGCTTCTTCCCTACAGGCATGCTACCGGCACCCGGGATGCATCTGGATCCCGGCCGGTGCCAAAAGAGAAGGGAGAAATGCCGGATGCAAATGCGATGCACGGTATGCAACTGGATCTATGATGAAGAAGAAGAGGGAACCCCCTTCGACGAGCTGCCGCCCGAATATACCTGCCCTGTCTGCGGCGCACCCAAGGCCGCCTTCGAGCCAGTCTCCCGCGGCACTTCCGAAGAGGGGAACGTGGCCGACGCCCTTACGCGTGGACTCGTCGACATGGGTGTCCGGAGAGTGTATGGGATCCCCGGGGATTCGAACTTGCCCCTGGTGGAAGCCCTTCGGAAGAATCCCGATATTGAACTCGTACTTACGCGCCACGAATCCACGGCGGCTTTCATGGCGAGCGCCCATGCCAAGCTTACCGGGGAAATCGGCGTGTGCCTGTCCATCGCCGGTCCCGGCGCCACGAACCTGGTCACGGGTCTCATGGATGCCGCCGCCGATCGCGCTCCCGTCCTCGCACTGGTGGGACAGGTGTCCGGGATCTTCCTCGGAAGCGAAGCCTTCCAGGAGATCGATCAAATCGAGATGTTTCGCCCCTTCACCGTATTCGCCGAGACGCTAAGTCTACCATCCCAGCTGCCCCGTCTTTTCGGAATGGCCGTCAAGGCCGCCTACGGTCGTCGCGGGGTTTCCGTCCTCAGCATGCCGACGGATACCCTCGCCGCCCCACCGGTCGAGGAGGAGTGGGACAAAAAGACGCGCCTGTTCCGGGCACCGTCCCTGCCCGACGAAGCCGACCTGGAGCGGGCCGTGTCCATGATCAAGGCGGCGGAAAAGCCGGCGCTCTTCGCCGGATGGGGATCCAGGCAGGACCCCGACGCCCTCTACCAGCTCGCGACCACCATCAACGCACCCGTGGCCACCACATCCCGGGCCAAGGGCGTGTTCCCCGAGACGCACCCCCTTGCCCTGGGGGTATTGGGATCCATCGGTAACCCGTATGCACCCCGTGCGCTGGCCGAAGCAGATCTTCTGATCGTCTTGGGCAGCGGCTTCCGGCAGCGGAACCTGCTGGCGGACGTGCCCATCATGCAAATCGATCACGATCCGGTGCGACTCGGCAGAAACTTCCCCGTCGAATTGGGTCTCGTCGGCGACGTGCCGGCGACCATCCATGTGCTCCGAGAGAGGCTCTCGGGGATGCGCGCCGCTGTGGGATTGGAAGAAGAAGTGGAGCATGCCAGGTCGAGCTGGGAATCCGACATCGCCAGTGACGACTCCAGTGAGGAGGCGGTTCATCCCAATCGGGTGATACAAGCGCTGAAGTGCAACCTCCGGGACGATGCCGTGGTAACAGTCGATGTCGGGGATCATACGTACTGGTTCTACCAGAGGTTTCGGTGTGAATCGCAGCGCACGCTCATGTCGGCATCGATGGCGAGCATGGGGTTTGGGCTGCCGGCCGCCCTGGCCGCGAGCCTGGCCATGCCCGAACGCCAAGTGGTTTGCCTGGCTGGCGATGGTGGATTTGCGATGCTCATGGCCGATTTCACCACGGCGATCGTGAACGAGCTGGACATCTCCGTGATCCTGTTCAACGACTCGTGCCTCAAGAACATCAAGAAGGAACAGCGGCGAGACGGATATCCCGACTACGGCGTCGAGTTCGCGAACCCGAATTTCGCGCAGTTCGCCTCGAGTGCCGGCGGGCTCGGGATCGAGGTGGGATCCGAGGAAGAACTCGACGACGCCATCGCGGCGGCCTTGTCCCATCGCGGCCCGGCCCTCGTGGATGTGCAGATCGATCCCGATGCCATGCTAGGTGGCGTCAAGGTGATTTCGAAAGAATAGCGACCGAAATGCATCGCGGGGTCCGCGTTCGCCCTTGGCATCCCGGGCCCCGCACGCGGACCAAGGTGTGATCCGTGCCCCGGGATGGCCGCCCGCGCGTGGCCTTTTCACCGGGGGGCCGCCGCGACTTTACCATCCGACGGATTCGCGCTCGCCCTCGCGCGGGAAAGGATTCTCACATCGATCTATCGTAGGGTGCGGGTGCGGGGCTCCGTCGACCGCGATGGACCACATCGCGTCGGGGGCGTGAGGGTTCGGTGGTCCCACCCCTTCCAAGATGGCAACCTGCG
>PUNF01000022.1 GCA_003552525.1 Clostridia bacterium
CGCCGCCCGCATGAAGGTGCAGGGCAAGACCGCTGACCCCGAAGCGGTGCGAATGCTGGGCGGACTGGATGTTTCGCTCGGAATGCTGGAGGCCGAAATCGACAAGTTGTCCACTTACACGGGAGAACGCACCAATATCGAGGTGTCGGATGTCTTGCGCGTGGTCAATGTGCCCGCGGAAACCAGCATTTTCACGCTGGTCGATGCCGTGGGTTCTTCGGATACGAAAACGGCTGTGTCGGTGATGGGGGAGATCCTCGCGGGTGGTGCGGAACCGTTACAGATTCTCGGCATGGTTGCGCGACAGATTCGCATCATCTGGCATGTTCACCACGCGTTAAGAAGCGGAGGATCGGCACGGTCCATTGCCGCGGAACTCGGGCAGCATCCTTTTGTCGTGGAAAAGTGCGTTCAGCAGAGTCGAAATTTCGACAGGGAGGATCTGGAGAGGTGTCTCGAGCTGATCCTGGTGACCGACATTGGCATCAAGCGCGGATGGTGGTCGGCGGAGTTGGGTGTGCAGCGGTTGGTCACCGTTCTCGCGAGTCCCGATCTGCACGCGGATCAGAACACCCTGCGACAAATGCATGCCAAGCTACGATCCTAGGTTCATTAGCGGGTGGGGCGTGATCCGGGAATCCGCGGGGTGGGTAACACACGACACCAATTGCGATTTGATATCGCAAAGCCGCATCCTGCCGGGAACCACCCGGCAGGACAATGAAAAGGAAAAGCCCAGCCGTACCGTTCGGCGGATTGATTCTCCGACTATCCGGTCAGGGTTTCGTTATAAAGCTTTTGAAGGCGGGCCTTCTTGCGTGCGGCATTATTCTTGTGAATGACCCCTTTGCCGGCGGCGCGATCAATCGCCTTTTGCGCCATGCGTAGCGCTTCGCTTGCATCCCCCTCGCCAGTCGAAAGGACCTGTTCAAAGCGGCGAGAATACGTGCGGATCTGGCTTTTCACCTGGCGGTTGCGCAAACGACGCTTCTCGGAGGTCTTGATGCGCTTCATCGCAGATTTAATGTTGGCCAATGCTGTCACCTCCCAAGGAATATTAGCACACCCCACTTTGACGCTTCAACGCCAGTATACCAGAATACCCCTCCGGAATGAGCCCTTCCAATGAGTCCTTCTCTTGAAACCCCCAATACCTTGCACCGCGAATCGAAATGGCTCGCAGGACGGAAGCCTTGGTATATAGAAGCCATAACCTGTCGCACTGGACTGACAAGGCACGTTCTTCTTCGAAGAAGCGTGTGACTACAAGAGTTAGCATTCGACACATTGAGGGCAGGAACCGAGAGGAGTGATGTTCGATGGCCATCGTTGCAGTAAGCATTTCTCCAGTCGGGGGAGATGTAAGCGTAAGTAGGTACGTCGCCGAAGCTTTGCGGGTGCTGGAGGGCTATCCAGGCATCAAGACTGAACGCGGCTCGATGTTCACCACCTTGGAGGGCGATATCGACGAGATATTCGCCGCCATTAGGGAAATGCAGGAGGCGGTTTTTGCGGCCGGCGCAGATCGGGTCGGCACCGTGATGAAAGTGGACGAGCGCCGCGATAAGGAAATGACGATGGAGGGCAAGCTCTCCTCGGTACGTCGTCACCTCGAATCGGAGTAACTGTGCGTCGGAGCGACGCCTTTTCCCACGGGGCTAAGGAGGGGTGGGAGGGTTGCATTCTTATGGGCGAATATGGCCTCTCCAGGTAGCACCGTCTCCACCCGCAGCGCGTTGACACAGGGCGATGCGGGTGGTATTTTCTTTTGTAGCGTTAGCACTCTAGCGGATAGAGTGCTAAGAGGTTTTCCGGCTCGGCGTTTGCCGGTCTCCCATCCGAATGGAGTGAACGGCATGGACCTTGACGAGCGAAAACTGAAAGTGATGCGTGCGGTGGTTGAGGCATATATCGCGACGGCCCAACCCGTCGGATCACGCACAATTGCGAAAGAATTTCAGCTGGGTGTAAGTCCCGCCACGATCCGAAATGAGATGGCGGATCTCGAGGGTATGGGGTTGCTTGAACAGCCCCATACTTCGGCGGGGCGTGTACCCTCGGATCGCGGATACCGCGTGTACGTCGATCGTATCGCGCGCATTGCCCGGCCGGCCAAGAGAGATCTTGAGCATGTACGAAGCCATATACATCGGCAGGTTTCTGAGGTGGATTCTGTACTGCGGGTGTCGGGCAAGATACTCTCGGAGATGACCGATTGTCTTGCACTCATGGTGGGCCCCGAAGCGGGTGATGCGATACTCAACACGATCGAACTCGTTCCCCTGCGCTCGGGCCGCGTCATGGTATTGGTGATCACCGAAGATGGGCTCGTCCAAAGCCGGATGGTGGATGTTCCGGACGTGCCACCCGGGGAGCTGGAGCGCGCATCGCGGATGCTAAATGACTACTTCCGGGGTATGACGATTTCGCAGATCCTCGAGGGCTCTTCATTGACGGCCCTGCGAAGGGAATTGCGGTATTGTGCTCGCCTGGCGGATGTCGTCGACGGTCTTCTGAAGCGCTCGGCCCAGGGAGAGGCGATGGATTACGTGATAGATGGTGCCGCGAACATCATGAAGCATCCAGAATTCCGCGATGTTGCCCGTGCACAACGCGTATTGGAAGCGCTCGCGAGGCGTTCCATCGTGCAGGAATTGCTGGATCGGTTCCCCGGCGGGGATCTCGCGGCACTCATCGGTTCAGAGAGTGCGAGCGAAGACATGAGAGAATGCAGCGTGGTGTCGGCAGTATATTACTTCGGCGGCCGCCCGGGTGGTCGGATTAGCGTGGTGGGGCCGCGCCGGATGGATTACGGTCGCGTGATGGGGCTATTGAAGACCGTCACTGAGGCCGTAGAGGATGTGTTGGATGATCGAGACTGACCTGCCCACTCCGGTGGCTATGTCAATCATGCGCTCCCGCGATTCGAAATTGGATTCGGGGGCGCACCTTTGGGAATACCAATGATCATGGGACTTGTCGGGAGGTTGATCAAGTGTCGCGAAACGAGTGCAATCGCCGGGGGGAAATGTCATCCTCCGAGGAACGGTGTGCTGAACGGGACGATTCAGAGATAATTGAGGGTCTACAAGAAGAAAACGAAATGCTGCGCCGGGAGCTGGAATCTCTCCGGGAAGCCGAAGCGCGAGCCCGTGCAGATTACCAGAACTTGCAGAAGCGAAATGCCCGGAGGCTCGCAAGTGTGCGAGAGGAGATCCGAGGGGAGATCGTCTGCGAGTTTCTCACGGTCATCGATGATCTCCGTATGGTCCTAGCGAGTACGCGGGACCGGGGCAATGATCCGATACGCCAGGGAGTCGAGATGATCCTGGGGCGCATCGAGTCGATACTATCGAACATGGGAATTACCCAGATAACGTGCGAGGGAGAGGCATTCGATCCCAACCTGCACGAGGCGATCGATTACGTACCGACGGAGAACGCCGCTGACGGTACAGTGATCGAGGAGGTTCTTACCGGGTACTGCATGGAAGATCGCTTGCTGCGCCCGGCGCGTGTGCGGGTCGCGCGTGGTTACTCCGAAGAGGCAGCACGAGGTTGCCAATGCAATGATGATACTAGGGAGGAACGCTGACATGGCAAAAGTGTTGGGGATTGATCTTGGAACAACGAATTCCTGCATGGCAGTGATGGAGGGTGGCGAACCCACCATCATTCCCAGTGCCGAAGGCAGTCGGACGACGCCCTCGGTCGTGGCGTTTACGAAGGATGAGGAACGGCTGGTGGGGCAGGTGGCCAAGCGCCAGGCGGTGGTGAACGCCGAACGCACGATCACCTCGATCAAGCGAAAGATGGGCACGGATCACCGGGCATCTATCGGCGATCGCGAGTATACCCCGCAGGAGATTTCGGCTTTTATCCTCCAGAAGATGCGCCGCGATGCGGAGGAATATCTCGGCGAAAGTATTCAGCAGGCGGTCATTACGGTTCCAGCATACTTCACCGATAGTCAACGCCAGGCTACCAAGGACGCCGGGCAGATTGCCGGACTGGAAGTTCTTCGCATCATCAATGAGCCGACGGCAGCGAGTCTCGCCTACGGAATCGACCGGGAGGATGAAGAGTCTACCATACTGGTCTACGACCTCGGAGGAGGTACTTTCGACGTGTCCGTCCTCGAGCTCGGGGAAGGAGTCTTCGAGGTAAAGGCGACCAGTGGTGACAACCTCTTGGGTGGCGACGACTTCGACGAGCGCATCAAGGATTGGATGGTCGAAGAGTTTCGGCGCGACCAAGGCATCGATCTTTCTAAGGATCGCCAGGCGGTCCAAAGGCTTATGGAAGCGGCAGAAAAGGCGAAGGTAGAGCTGAGTAGCACCCTACAGACGAATATTAGCCTTCCCTTTATTACCGCGGATTCTTCGGGGCCCAAGCATTTGGAGCTCGTGCTTACCCGGGCGAAGATGGAGGATTTGATTTCCGATCTCGTCGAGAAAACCGTCGGTCCCATCAAGCGTGCCATGAAGGATGCGGGAGTGTCGGCCGACG
>PUNF01000207.1 GCA_003552525.1 Clostridia bacterium
GCGTACACGGAGACGGAAGTGGTGGACGGTGCTGTCGCCGCTGCGCGGTGTATCCGTGAGCGCACGGTCGCGCGTTCACAGCACGTCAAGCAGGCCGTGTGGGACGCCGTTGACGTTGGAGATCGGGACCGGACTGAACTGTGGGAGTACGTCACGCAAGTACTCATGGCGATGGACAGCGTTCACGGGCGGCCGCACGGTCGGATCTGGACCACTGCGTAACGACGAGGAAAGTCGATCCGGACCTTGGTTGGAAAGGCTGCTGTTGTGCGGAATATCATTCCGTTTCGGAATCAGAGAATTCGTCGAAATCATCCATGATGTCGCCGAGAATGCCGTCGTCGTCAGAGTCCGTGCCAGTGTTCTCGTTACTGCTGGTGGCCTCTTCGCTGTCTGCAGTGTCTTGTGCGGTTGTCCCCGCGTTTGTCGCTGTGTTCGTGCGGGATCCCGTGTTCGTGGTGTTGGATTGACCTGCGGTGTCCGTGCTGGTCGGTGAACGAGTGGGCTCTGCCTCGTCGAACGCTTCGTCGATGGCAGCGGTGTACGTGCCGAAGTACGTGGCGTAGGTGGTTGCGGAGACGTGCCCGTGGTTGTTCATTTCGGTGGTGGTGGGGCGGTGACCGAGCTTTTCGGCGACGCGGTGCAGGTCGTCGATGAGTCGGGATTTGTTATCGATGCTGGCTGTGTCGAGGGCGTTCTGCCAGGATCCGAACACGCGGGTGATGTCGTTAACGGAGTACTGTGTCGCGTCGCTCACATCGCTCGCTTTGAGTGGTTGGTCGGTCGTGTCGGCGACGTGTTGTATCGCATTGAGGAGTTCGGTCTGGTTGGGGGTGCCGCTGGTCTTCGTGTCGCTCGGCTTGTCACTCGTGCCGGATTCCTCGCTTGGTTGTGATGGTGTCGTGTTTGGTGTGCTGATTTTCGATGGTGTGTCTATTGGTGTTGCACCGAAATCGCTGGTGCTGCTGAGTTCGTGGGTGGTTCCGGTGGGTGCTTCCCAGCTTTTGTGCCGTGCTTGTTTAATTGTGTACGTGGTCCCGACAGTCCAATCTATGGCGATGTCGTGTGTCGCCCAGATATTGAGTGGTAGTTTGGTATTGTCTTGCAGTTCAACTTGAAGGCGTGCGTCGCGTTTCGAGTCGGGGCTCGGGTCGTGGTCTACGACGGTGATTGTGAGGGTGTCGATGCGACCGTCGGGCAGGGTCTGATTTTGTGTGTCGGTGTCTGCCTTGTTGGGGGCTGGTCGGTCGGCGTCTGGGTATGCGGGGAATTCATCGAGTAGTTCCGTGGCCATGGGGAGTGCTTCTGAGAGGCCGATGGTGACGGGGAGTTGTGTGTTCGATTTTGGCGCGATCGGGACTGCGTGGTGCCATTCGTTGGTGGATTCACCGAGTAGCTGTTGGATATAACCGTCGAGTGGTGCAAGTTCGATGTGATGGAAGTCGGTTACCCGCTCACCGTTTCCGTACGCCTCTCGGTATTCTTGAATGCTGAAATCGTTGCGGGTGCGCTGTTGGATGCCGTAGTTCGGTGCCTCTGCCGGTCCACTTTCTCCCCAAAAGTCGGATACGGCTTCGGCCCACTGCTGTGTCGGTGTGTCTTCGTCAGTGTCGAGTTCGTCTGTAACCTGGATTAACAGTTGCTGGAACCGGTCGAATGCTGCGTACAGCTCGGCGAGTTCGTTTGAAGGAAGCCCGGTTCCGTCATTCGAATTGACTGCCTGTGGTTGGGTTTCGGTAGGTGTCGCGGGTGTCGTATCCGTCGAGTTCTCGTCCATCACGGCGGCTGCGTCGTCACCGGTCGCGTCGGTGTCTGTGAGTCCAGCTTCGACGAGGGCGGCGTCGACACTGCCAAACGCGTCTTCATATTCGTCGGGATGGTGGGTGGCGACAGAGTACAACAGTTTCCGGTCGATTGTGTCCCAGTCGTTTGCGAGGTCTTGTAGTTCAGCGATGAGTTCGTCGTGCTCGTCGGCTGGTGACGATTGGTCTGCGGTGGCCGCCTCCACCGTGTCCGGGTCGGTGATGCCGGCTTCGACGAGGGCGGCGTCTAAACTCCCGAAGACGTCTTTGTACTCGTCGGGGTGGTGATCGCCAACGGAGTACAGTAGCTTTCGGTTGATGGTGTCCCAGTCGTCCGCCAACACTTCTAATTCACTGATGAGCTCATCGCGTATAGAGGTCTCCGTGGTTGTGTCGGTGGTTCGTGGCTGGGAATCAGAGCTGCTGGACGATGTGGTGGTTGTGTCCGGGGTCTCGGCTGTATTGTGCGTGGGACTGGTGGCATCGTGTTCCGTGGAATCACGGACAGTGTCGTTCGACGGAGGGGACTGGGTTCGGTCGTGGACACCGGCTGCTGCGATCGCGGCGTCGAAACTGCCGAAGTGTTCGCCGAGTGTGGTTGGGGTGTAGTGGCTATGCGTAGTGATGTCGCTTAGTGTCGGGACGGCATCGATCTTGTCGGCGATGCGTTGGATGTCATCGATGATGCGTTCCTCCGGGTGGATGTCCGCTGCGTGTAGCGCGTCACTCCATGATTCGAATGTGTCTGTGAACTGCGTTGCCGTGTACGTGCTGTGCGTGTCGATATTGTCCGGGGTCGGGTACTCGTCCACGAGGTCGTCAATCCGGTGTAGTTCAGCGCGTAGGTCGTCTTCACCTGGTGCTTCTGGGTCGAGAGTCTCATCGTTGGAGTCGGTTCCGCTTTCAGGAGATCCGGATTTCTCGGCGGTGTGTGCGGTGAGGATGGTGTTGGTCGCGTCTGGGAGGGTGAGTGTGACGCTGTCTTCATCAGCGGGAATGTCGCGGGTTTGGTTCTGGTAGCCGGCGCAAGACACGAACAGCGACGGGTTACTCCCCGTCGCTGGTGGTGTGATACTGACGGTGCCGTCCGCGTCAGTGACGCTTTCAGTGGAGTCGGTAGTGGTTTCGGCGATGACGGCAGCGTTCTGAATCGCAGTGCCGTCGGTATCAGTGACCGTGACGGTGATCTGTGACGGTGGGGTGTCAACTGTCTCGGTGGCAGACTCGGTGGATTGGGTTTGGGTGACGGAGTTGTGGACAGGCATTGTGCCCGGGGTGAGTGATTCGGGTTGCCAGTACGTTGTGAGTACAGGCTGGTCTTGTGTGTCGTCGAGTGTCGCGCTGATCTCGTCGATGAGTTCATCTAACAAAGCGCGGGCGACGTCGTCGTCAACCATGTCGCTCGTGTCGCGGTTGTCGGCGATGGTGGCACGTGCGCCGGCAGTTTCGAGTTCGCGGAGGACGTGACTGGTGGTGTCGGTGACGGCGACGAACCCGGGGTGTTCGCGGAATCGGGAGCCGAGTGCGCGGAATTCGCTGGCGCGGCGGAGGAGTCGCCGGCCGTCTTCGCCGGGGATACGCGCGTCGGCCTCACTTGGTACGGTGACGACGTGGTAGAAGTGCGCGTGCTTGTCACCGGTCGGATTGCGAAGGATTCGGCCGATCCGTTGAATGAGTGACGCGTTTACCCCGCCTTTAGCGAGGTTAACGGCGATTCCGGCGTCGGGCAGGTCAACGCCGACGCCGAGCACGTCACCGGGTCCGACGAGCATGCCAGCATCGGCTTGTTTGAACGCCGTGATCGTTTCGTACGGCGCGGCTTCGTCTTTCGCTGGTGTGTACACGGTGTCTGCGTCGAACCAATCGGTGAGATACTCAGAGACGGCGTCGGCTTGCGCGTAACTCTGTACGAGGACGACGGCTTTCCGTTCCGGGATGTGTTCGGTGAGCAGTTGCCGGATCGTGTCGTGCGGCGGGTTGAGTTGCCAGCGTTTTGGTCGGCGGGAGAACGCGGCGGTGGCGAACGTGTCGAACGCTTCCGACTGATCGCGCGCGTCTTTCCCGTCTTTGCTTTGTGCGAACGATCGGAGGTCACGGAGCGTTTCGAACGTGTCCGGGACGGTTCCTGGGATGTCACCGGAGAGTTCTTGTGGCGTGAATTTGTGCGTGCCAGTGTCGTACGCCGGTGTGAGCGTGGTTGTTGAGTCTGTGACGCCGGCGAGCGTGTCGCCGGAGGTACTTGCGGCGTAACACACGTCCCATCGGAAATCTGCGATGACGTTCTGTTCGCGGGCTTCGGTGATACCGAACTCAATGCACTGTGCGAGGTTTGCTTCGAGCGCGTCTTTAACACCGGAGTCACCGAGCCACTCGTCGTCGATCGACCCGGACATCGCTAGGACGCTGTCGGCGTTTGTGGTGAGGTCGTCGAACAAGTCGCGCCACCCGCGACTGTCTCGCCGCCCGCTGCTGTACCGGTGGGCTTCGTCTAAAATGACGAGGTCGTAGTGTAGCCCGGGGTCTGCTGCGAGGAGTTCCTGTGCGGTGCGGAACTCGATGTCGCCCCACGCGAGTTCGATGCGGCGGTCATCGTCGCTGTCCGTTTCGGTGCGGCTCCGCGGGATGTTCAGGTGCTCGTCGAA
>PUNF01000148.1 GCA_003552525.1 Clostridia bacterium
AGGTCCACCACGGCCGGGTAATAGAAGCCGTGGAGGTCCAAGAACACCAGCGGCAACCAATCGCTCAGGGCGGCGGTGGAGTACCTGGACGCCGGCTGGGTCTGGTAAGAGGCGTCGCGGTTGAGGTCGAAGGCCCCGAGGCTCGGGTCCATTTGCTCGTAGATGGATCCACGGGTCATGTGATAGCGACCGTCGGGATTCCTGGTGGGGGTGAAAAGGAAGATCATATCGTCCAACAGGGAGTCGACGTCCAAGGTGACTTCCCCGGTCTCGGCGTGACGCTCGTATTCGAGGGGGGCCTCGAAGGAGACGGAGTCCTCGGTGGCAAGGGTTTGCATCAGCTCCAGTATGGCGTCGTAGGCCGGCGACTCGTCGGGGTGGGTGTTGTGGAACCAGATGGGCACCTGGTAGTCATCCAGTTCCCCGGAGGCCAGCTGCTCAGCCAGGGCACCGGGGTTCTCGAGCATCGCGGGTACCATTTCCTCGCGGTAGCGACGGACGGCTTCCTCGTCCCTGGCCAGGACCACGAAATGGATGTCGTGCCCCTCGGCGCTCTGGCCCAGGGATATGTACTCTATGTGTCGATCCGCCTGGGTATTGGCGATGATCTCATCTATGGCGGGCTTGGTGTCATCCCACGAAGTGAAACTATCGTAGGCGTTGTAGAATACGCCGGTCGATACGCTGGCCCCGGTGGAGCGGTCCTCCACGGTGAAGATGTAGTCGCCGATCTCGTCCTTGAAGATGGGGCGGATGGAGCGGTCGGTTAGGCTATCTGTGCCCCAGAACAGGCCGATCTCGATGGTGGCCCGTATGGAGTCGCCCGATACCTCGGGTTCCCCGGTGAACTCTATTAGGGGTTCCCCGGTGCGCGCTCCGCGATCGAGGTCCCACTGTCTCCATCCCTCGAAGGTCCTGGGTCTTTCGCCCTCGGGACCGAAGTACCAACGAAGGTTCTCCGGGTTGGGGGCGTAACCGAAGTTCGCCTCCAAGCGGACCTCGTTCACTTCCGTCATGGACAGGACGTCGCGGTCGATGATCAGGCCGTCGTCCGCGTAAACCGACGCGGCGGCGAACAACGCGAAGCACAGCGCGAGCACCACTGCCGTCGACAGTCTCCTAGCACTATTCAGTTTCAAGTTTTTACCTCCCATGGAATTGGCTGCGAGTCTATTCACTTGTATTCATGGTCCGGTGAATGAGCGGGGGGTTGCAACCCGGGTGAATGAGTCTGTTTGGCCGAGATGCGAGGAGTGCGGAGGTGATATAGGGCGAGCTCTTCTATGGGCATACATGCCCGGCCATGCGTCCGAATATGCATTGGCGTCCCCGGGGGACTCTCCGGGCGATCTCTCGTTTGCGCCGAATATCTAGTGCAAACGCCACTATGCGTTTAAATGGCGCCATGAATGGTTATGCGGACACGTCTCCGCCGCGATAGGCCGCCGGTCGGGAGGTACCCGGCCGAGATGCTCGACCGGGTAGCCGGTGACCCGGGTCGGGACAGGTACCGGATAACGCCTTCACAGGAGATCTCGGATACCCTGCAGCTGTGCCCGGGTCGCCTCGGTGCCAAGGCGGATCAGTTCTTCGTGGGGAGACAGGTCCATTGAGCTGTAACCCCGGAGGTCCGGCGCTATCAGCACATCCGCGTCTTCGGCGTGGTGCTTCATACTGTACTTCAGCATGATGCTGAAGGAGAGGAACCCGAGCTCCGCCATGTCATCCGGTGGCTCGTGAGGAAAGGCGTGGACCAACTCGACGGCGATCACCCGATCCGCCCCGGCGTCCCGGGCGACGTCCACCGGAAGATTGTTGACCACGCCTCCGTCGACGAGGAGATCACCCTCGTGCTCCACCGGGGTGAAGATCACGGGTATGGAAGCACTGGCCCGGGCGGCCAGGGCCAGTGCGGCCGCTATCGGTCACCAGCTGCTCCCCCCGGTTCACATTCGTGGTCACGATCTTCAGGGGGATTTCCAAGTCGTCGAAGGCGCACCCCTCCCCGATGATCTCCTCCATTACGGTCTCGATGGCCGAGGAGTCGGCGAAACCCATATGCGGTACCGTCAGTCGTCCCAGGTCCGACCAGTCGATATCCGCCGCCAATTCCTTCATCCCCGGGCTTCCGACGCCGGCGGCGAAGAGACCGCCCATGATGGCACCGACGCTGGTTCCGACGACCAACTCTATCGGCACTCCCTCTTCCTCCAGGACTTCTATGACGCCGACGTGGGATATGCCCCATGCGGCGCCGCCCCCCAGGACCAAAGCCAGCACGCAGATCACCTCCCGATTCCGGGATCGAATGCGCGGACTCTATCCCGATGACACTGAATTCTCCCCGGGAGACCGTTGACCTTTCGGTCGCCGCGGGATCCCTCGATACATGGGCTTACGGAGGCGCATCGCACGCACGGATGCGGGTACCCGTGGGCCCCGAGTTTTACAGTCACGAGGCACATATGGCCCATTTTGCAGTTCCAAAGCACGTATTCATAGGCAATTTCGGGTGTTGTGAGGGTCTCTGAAGCCAAATGTCATAGTAACACGATTTTGCATTATCATATTGACATAGTAGTGATTACCCGCTAATTTATAAGCATGTACATACGAAAGACTTCCCGCAAAAACAAAGACGGCAGCCGGGTCACCTATCTGCAGTTGGCCCATAACGTGTGGGATCCGGAGAAGGGCTATGCCCGCCCCGAGATCATCCACAACTTCGGGCGTACCGACGAGTTGGATTTCTCCGCCCTGGAGCGTCTGGTACGAAGCATCTGCCGCTTTTTGGATCCCGAGGCGGTGTTGCGCTACGAGTCCATGTTGCAAGGCAAGGGGGAAGTCGCGATTCGCAATCCCCGGGCCTACGGCGGTCCCTGGTTGTTGGACCAGCTCTGGGAGCGGCTCGGTATCCGGGATGTGCTGGAGGGATTGACCGAGGACCGCGAGTTCCGCACTTCGATGGAGCGGCTGATCTTCGCCATGGTGGCCAACCGCGCCCTGGCTCCCCAGAGCAAGCGGGGAGTGGATGGATGGGTTCGGGAGGACGCCTACGTCGAGGGATTGGGTCAATTTTCCTACCAACAATGGTACCGGGCCATGGATTTTCTCTTGGAGAGTGCCGAGGAGATCGGGCGCGGGGTGTACTGGAGTGTCTCCAACTTTCTCAACCTGGAGGTAGACCTTCTGTATTTCGATACCACCTCGACCTATTTTGAGATCGAGGACGAGGATGAGGATTTTCGCCGTCGGGGTTATTCCGGGGACCAGCGCCCGGATCGTCCCCAGGCGGTGGTGGGTCTGGCGGTGACCCGGGACGGGATTCCGATTCGTTGTTGGGTATGGCCGGGCAACACCGCTGATATGTCGGTGATCGAGGAGGTGAAGCGCGACCTGGTGGGCTGGAAGTTGGGACGGGTGATCTCGGTATTGGACCGGGGCTTTGCCTCCGAGGCTAACCTCCGTACCCTGCAGCGGGCCGGGGGCCACTACATCGTGGGCGAGAAGATGTCCGCGGGTAAACCCGAGGTGGAAGCGGCGCTATCCCGTAGCGGTCGCTACCAGGGGATACGGGATAACCTTGAGATCAAGGAGATCGTGGTGGGAGACGGCGAGGCACGAAAGCGGTACGTATTGGTGCGAAACCCCCGGCAGGCGGAACGGGATCGCGAGGTCCGGGAGGATCTCATCGCCCATATCGAAGGGGAACTGCAAAATCTCCGGTACCTGCCCGAAGGGCAGCATACCCGGGCCATCTGTGCGCTACGCAGTCACTCGGTCTACGGCCGTTACCTCAGGCAGTTGAAGGACGGGCAGTTGCGCCTGGATCGAGGCAAGATCAAAGAGAGTGAACGCCTGGACGGCAAGTACCTGATCCGTACCTCGGATGATACCCTGCCGGCGGAGGATGTAGCGTTGGGGTATAAGCAGTTGGTGGACATCGAGGATGCCTTTCGTACCTTGAAGCAGACCCTGGAAGTTCGGCCGGTCTATCACCGGTTGGAGGATCGAATTCGTGCTCACATTGTTTTGTGCTGGTTGGCGCTATTGCTGGTGCGGGTTGTGGAGCGGGCTACGGGTGAGAGTTGGCGACAAACCCGGAAAACCCTCGCCCGGATGATCATGGCGGACATCGTGACGCCTCATGGTACCATGACACAGAGAACCGAGGTTACAAGCGAGCAGAAGGCCTTATTTGATGCCCTGAAGATGGAGACACCCCCGCGCGTCATCGATATTCACACCTCAGAGGGCTCCTGATCCATAGTAAAGCTATGCAAAATCCCCGATCCCGCTATGCACCGGCTGGTACGGCTTCCCGCCTACCGTGTTACTTGTGACTGTAAAACTCGGGTTTAAGACTTATTAAAATTCTATTAATTAGTTTTAATGGTTTGACAGGCCCTCTAAGGCCTTAATATGCTCTTA
>PUNF01000074.1 GCA_003552525.1 Clostridia bacterium
ATCTAATTTACTAATCAATGTTATGGCTAATTTATCTTTACAAGAAAACCGTTTCTTAGCCTATATAATATCTTTACTGGATCGCAGAATTCAACCAGGCAAAGACCCAATCGAACTCGAAGTTGTTGTAAGAAGTTTTGCAGAAAAATTTGAAATAGAAACTAAAAACATTTATAATCTAGTTGAAGAACTTGCGGACACATTACAACAAAAAATTCTGAAGCTTGATCCGAAAGATTGTTTAGATAATAGGCGGCGCAAAATTGGAGTAATTATTGAACATTCATACTTAGATCAAGAGGGGCGTGCATTTATAACATTAAGTCCACATATTATACCTCATTTATTAGGTTTAAAAGAAAGATTCACGACTTATAGAATAAAAGATGTTTATCAGTTTAGCTCTAAGCATAGCTGGAACCTATATGAATTACTATTACAATATAAAAATCTAAAAAGACGAAAGTTTGATGTCGAAGAATTGAGAAGAAAAACAGTTGGTTACAATGTATATACTAGATGGGCAGATTTTAAAAGAAGAGTTGTAGACAGTGCTGTATCTGAAATAAATAAAAAGTCTGATATAGAAACACAATATTCTATATACAAGACTGGTAAGCGTGTAACACAAATTGAGTTTTTCATTCGTGAAAAGACACAATCTCAGTTTGAGACTGATCTAACAAAGCAAACAAACAATGATAATACACAAAAACCAAAAAAGAAGTATGTACAAAAGCACATGTTTCCTGAAGAGGTTAGAAAAGAGCTTGATAAAATACTAGATGAGTATAAACTATGGCACAATATGAGAGAAGTCATTATTAACGAAGTCATAGAAGGAGGCTGGGACTATAAAACAAAAGTAATTGATAAATTACCAATGTTACGCAAAAAATACAATGAAATGCCTGAAGAAAAACGAACTACAGACATATCCGGCTTTATATATGGTTGTCTAAAGAAAGAGTTAAAGATAGAAACTGTTAATAAAAAGAAAATAAAAGATCACGAATTATTCAATTTAGATCATCGTGTAAGACAAACTTATATTTATGAAGCCAGCAAGCAAATGGATATAAAAAATAAATATAATTTTGAAAGTAATACAGATATGTTGAATGCGATTGATGAAGAGCATCACAGTTTTGACATAAAACTATGGCAAAAAATATATGCTAAGGCTATAAGTTTGTACGAACAAGATAAGCGTATACCTTAAAATAAGTTTTTAATGCTAATATAAAGCATTTCTCCTTTTGGAGTGGCTTCCCTTCGCCAATGTTATAATAGCTTGTTATGTGTAAAACACTATTCCTTCCCCTTAGAACTGTTTAGCTTTACACGACAGAGCAACGGACTAGGGAATCATCCGAAGGTGTCATAACTAAAATAACGTAGCACCCTAAGTGCTTAAGCTAGTCAATCATGGCTTTTACAAGCCCCCACTATGCTTCATAGTGGTGGGTAATTGACCTAATGTGTTTAGCAACACTTTGCCATTCTTGTCTATTGCAGCAATTTCGCAAATTTCTGCATTTCCATCTAATCCGGTGGTCTCCGTATCTAGCACTGCAAAGTTTTCATCAAATAAATTTGTACTCATATTTACTCCTTTTTTATATCTTTTTTGTTACCTATTTTGATAGTCTAATTTTTTATAGGAATATTTTTCTATAAAAAATTAGACTATTGTTTAGAGAACCTCTTTTTAATTCGTTGCCACAGTCCAGCAGCCTCTACATCTAGCTTTTTGAGCACCTGGTTCTGTTGCTCAACCTGTTTCTGAATATCTCGTAACAAGTCTATAATTTCTTGATTGTGCTTATGCCTTGCTAAACCTAGCTCTAGCAAATATTCAAAGGTTGCACTTCTGTTTTTCATTTCCAGCTGATCCACCTCACTAAGCAAGTCCGGGTTAATTCGTGTGCTAAATTGTACCTTGTTTTTGCTCATATTCTCCCCTTTTTTTGTATGTCTGCATGTATGTCAATATGTATGTCAAAAAATATTAAAATATATTATATATCTCAATTTATATGTATGTCAATATGTATGTCAAAAATTTTATAATTTAAGAATAATATATGGTAATTTGGCTCAACTACGCCATTTATTTATGTATGTCATTTCTTGCAAACATATTTTTGTATGTCAAGTTGGTTTTTGATCATCTTTTTCAATCAAGTTGGGTAAACCCTCAATTTTTATTTGCTGCATACGTTCAGAAACTACCTGGGACAAGGTATGACTTGCTTGCATATAGTCTTGTCCACCAAATTGATTTTGATATTCTTCAGCTTTAATCGCTGTTCTCACCGCATATTCGTTCACGTGGCCTCGCTTCCGTTCTTGAAGTTCTGAAGAATACTTAACTAGAGCTTCAGCCACTTTTTGATAATCTCGATAGCTACGGTACAAAACATTAGCAAAGGCCCAATCAATGCGGTTTAAGTCCTCTGTTTTCACTTTTTCAATGTATGCTTTCTTAATGCTTTCATAGAGCTGCCCAGGATCACTAATATTCTGGTTTTTTTGAAACTCACTTTCAATAAAATTGTTTATATTTAATGATTTTCTATTTTCAATGTTCTGATTAGCTTCATCAATCAAATCTTGACTTTTACCACAATCCACCCCCCTGGATTCACGCAATAAAACGTATGGATAACCTCTAGGGCCAATGTATTCATCTTTACGATTAGTGAAACCAGCTAGTCTACCAAAATGCCCTGAGAAGGCAGCACCTTTGTCAGCATCATATTTTTCAGTCAAAATTTTGTGGATTTCGGTTAAAACTTGGTTATCAACATCACGATCCAGCTTTAACCAGGCTTGAAAATTTTTGGGCGAAGTTTCAACTAACGCTGCTGGCTTCAATCCATCTGATTTCATTTGCTCAATGTCTAAACCCTCCACATCATCAAGAAATACTAATCGGCCCTTACCTCCGGGAGATATTCTGACATGAATATTCTCACCGCTTGCATTTTTCCTTTTCAGCCAATTTATTTTATCTTGTGTAAATTCACTTCTTTTCCAAATGCGCTTAAAAAACTCACCAGTCTTTGTATTATGTATTCCCACATCAAACTCAGTAGAATCATTATTAGACATAGCTCTGATATGATTTTGCACTGCATACAATGTTCTATCTTTCATATTATGTACCTCCAATAATAATTATATAATATAAGTTGACACAATATGTCAAGTTATGTTATGTTTCAAAACAACACTCTTAAACTTGTTTCCACACTCTTGCAAAAGAGTGTGGAAACATGGCAGTTGGTAGGGCAGATTTTTAGATTTTTGCGTAAGCAAAAAGATAAAAACTGCCCTGCCAACTGCCATTTGTAAAACAACACAGCTATTGTAAAAAAGAGGTATATAATATGTCAAACATAAAACAGAAAGTACAAAAGATATACAATGAGCATCTCGAAAATTTTGAACCACCAAACAAGCTGGCAACAACTACAAAAAAAAGATACAAAAGATATTTTAATACATTAAGTAATAATGATGGCACTTTTAAATTTCCAACAGAATATGCAAAACAAAACAATTTAAAATACAGAACATATACACATTATAGAGCAGCAATTTTACAAATAGTGATGCAGAGAATATTGAGAAGATATAATAACAATGAAATAGATAAGACTGAAAAATTGATTAAAATATATAAACAAATTAAGTTTGATAAGTACACACCAGAACCAGAGTTAGAGGCAGAACCCGATCCGAAGCACTTAGAGAGAGTCCTTCGAGGACTTCGCAACTCAAACAAACAAAGAAATCATAAACTTTCAGATGATGAGCTAAAAGAATTAGCTTATCAAAAAGTTATAGACAAGCAAGCTAAAGAGAAATCTCAAAGAAATACGAAATCTCGATCCCTGGCTGGACTAACAAAAAATTGGCAATCCCAGATAAGACAACATATCCCAAGTAAATACAAAGATATAATAAAAATAGTTGAAGCCACGGGTTGTAGACCGATTGAGATCACTGAAAATCCAGTTCGAATAACTTTTAACCAGGCAGAAAATTTAATCACTGTGAACATCAAAGGTGCTAAAATCAGTGATTCTCAA
This sequence comes from Clostridia bacterium, assembly GCA_003552525.1. Taxonomy (GTDB): domain Bacteria; phylum Bacillota; class Sulfobacillia; order SLMV01; family SLMV01; genus CSSED11-154. The sequence continues at coordinate 4,101 of PUNF01000074.1, forward strand.
AAAACTGTTCCTGGTGGCAGAAACAAATCAAGCAAAGGTCAAGAGTGGCGTGAGATGGATATTGATCCAAATTCGGACCAAGGCCAAATGTTATACAATTTGCTTGGTGAACAAACACAAGTTGAGATTCAAAACACACAATCGGTTGAGGCATTAAGAGAGGCATATAAACGAGCCTCCAAAAAAGCTGGATTTAAGAATATAAGTATTTACAGCTTAAGGCACTGGAAAGGTTGTCAACTCAAAACAGAGGGGTTTGCACTCAAAGAAGTGGCACAAGCTTTAGGCCACCA
>PUNF01000096.1 GCA_003552525.1 Clostridia bacterium
CAAGCACGATCGATATTCGCCGAATTGCTGAGACGGCTTCTCCTTCTCCCCCTTCAAACAAACGGATAAGAGGTTCAGACAATTCCGGATCAAGCCCTATCTCCTCCAGCGCCATTACGGCCTCACGCCGTAGTGTGTTATCTGCCATAGTGTCGTTAAGCACTTTGACGAATACGCTTGCCTTTCCAGTTCCATCACCGGGAGCATAAACAAGTTTGCGCACGGCTTCAATTCGTTTTTGTGTTTTTTGCCCGGTAAGGGCTTCCATTTTGAGGTTTGCCACATCTCCGGGAGAAAAAACATCTTCGCCTTCAGGAACGGCCGCCTGATCCTGTATGGTAAGAGGCGAGAGGTCGGTGCTGTCGCTCCCCGTCGGATCCAAAACGTCGTCTTCCTTTTCCTCCGATACGGCTGATTCCTGCAATGTTATAGTTTGACGGCCTCCGGCGCCTTTCATCACACTCAAAGCTTCGCTGGTTTCATCTCCGTGCCTTCGCGCGCTTTCTTTCAACCGTTTTTCGCTTACACTCCTGTTTTCATCGGGGAAAGAGCGATCCAGCAATGTCTTTTCAAGCGCCGGGTCCCCGGCAGCCTTTTTCAAAACCTCCTCGGAAATATCTATTCCGTCTGCAAAAAGCGCAGCCACACGCGCGGCAAGCCGATCGCTGAGGGAGTATCTGTCTTTGAGCTCCTCCCTGCTGCTATCAATGCGATCACCTGTTGTATCTCTTGAATTTAACATCTTTTGTTTTTAATTCAGTTTTAATAATCTTTTTTGTTGTTAATTGGTTGATTCTGAAAAATCACCACTCAGATATTTATTATAGAGCAAACCAAAAGCTACAACAAGAATAATAGGGATTGAGGAATTTGTGCTGCGGCGTTTTTTAGAGCGTACCGGGTCGCAAATTGTTTGGAGATCCACTCCGTTTTTACCGTCCCCCGGGCCCAAATTCCTCGAGTTTTCCCGCCTTTGATTTCCCCCCCCCCCATTTTACGATATAATAGATCGTAATATCCGCCAGGTTTTTTATTTTTTATAAAAGCTAACATACACTAACAGTTAAACGTGAGAGTACAACGTAATGAATGAACGAATCTCTATCGATCCAAACGTCTGTCACGGTCGTCCGGTGGTTAGAGGAACGAGGGTGCTAATCTCGAACATCCTCGGGGCTCCTGGATCCGGGGACACAATGGAGGAGGTACTGGCGGACTATCCGAACATTTGCCGGGAAGATGTGCTTGCAGCTATTGAATTTGGCGGTGAATTGCCACGATTCGAAGAAGCTCCTTATGAGGCCACCGCGCCATGAAGTTTTTTCTGGACGAAAATTTTCCAGAAACCTTGGAAAAACAAATTTGGTTCAAGCCATGCTTCACTTGACAGGCGATAGCTGATAGTATAACCTCTACAATATCTCCTGCATGTTTCACAGATTAACCGAAAATTACAAATATAAAACAAAAAGTAGAGAGAAACATTTTTTTCGAGGTTATGCTATGGTTAAGAACATTAAGTTCATATGCCTGATATCTATAATATATTTCGGTCTTCTCCCGGCCCACGGCTTCAGCGACGATGTAAAATGGGACCTTAGAATTGAGCAGCCTATGGGCGAAGGAAGCACGAAACCGGTAAGTGGTAAATACGCTTATGACGCCGGTGAAAGCGCTGAAGTTGAAGCTGCTCCAGAGGAAGGCTGGTACCTGAGCCATTGGTTAAAGGACGGCGAAAATGTCGGCGCTGAAACTCCGATTACTGTCTCCCCCCCACCTGCCGACGAGACCCCTAATATTCAAGCAATATTCTACTCCAAATGGGAATTCAAAACCGCAGGAGAATTCAGGTCCAACCCGACTGTAGGGGCCGACGGTACGGTTTACGCCGGCAACGACGACGAAAAACTCTACGCATTGAGCAAAGATGGATCGAAACTATGGGATTTTAAAACTGTTGGAGTAGTCAGGTCCTCTCCGACCCTCGGCCAGGAAGACACTATTTACGTCGGCAGCGACGACTCACACATCTATGCCATCAACCCCGGCGGAACAAAAAAATGGAACTTCCGGACCGGCGGCACCGTCAGGTCCTCCCCGGCCCTCGGCGATGACGGCACGGTGTATGTCGGCAGTGACGACGGGCGGCTCTACGCTCTCGATCCCGAAGACGGCGATGAAAACTGGACGTTTAACACCGACTACGCCGTACGAACATCGCCGGTACTCGGCGATAACGGCACAATTTATATTGTAAATAAATTCGGGGAACTTTACGCCCTGGACTCCGGCGGAAATAAAAAATGGAAGTTTGAAGCTGACGTTGAAAATGATATTTTGCGCCGTTCTCCCGCTATCGACGATGACGGCATTATTTACGTCGGCAGCAGCGAAGGCCGACTCTACGCGATCAACCCCGACGGGACCAGAAAATGGGAATCAAAAACAGGAGACCGTGCCCTTTCCCCCCCCACTGTCGGCCGCGACAGCACCATTTATGTCGGCGGTTGCGAGGGCGACCAAAACTTTCTATACGCCGTCAATAAAAACGGAACTGAAAAGTGGCGGTTTGCGACGGAAGACCGGATCCACTCTTCCGCTACTGTCAGCGCCGACGGCACGGTCTTTGTGGGCTGCTACGGTGGATACCTCTACGCTATAGGTCCGGATAACGGGAGCCTGATCTGGAAATTCGATACCGGCGCGCCGATTAAATCCTCGCCGGCTATAAGCACCGACGGTACGGTCTTCATAGGTAACGCCGGCACCGGTAGAACACTCAACGCCATCCAGCCCTCTTTCCCCGCCCTGCCTACGCTTTCCGTTGATAACCACCCCACCGACGTTAGTGAAGGTGATCGTATCCTCGACGACGACGGCGATCCCTTGAACGTTAAATTCACCAACGAATACGGCGAACCGGAATCCGGCGTGGATGTTACGGTAAAAGAATTCGGAGGCTATGATTTTGACGATGGGACGCTCACCAGAACCACCGACGCCGACGGCATTGCAGAGTTCGATGACCTGGTGATCGATGAGGCAGGCAGGTACATACTTGTGTTTTTCTCAGACGAAACGGCCGGGGGCCGGTCAGAACCGTTTAATGTAGGAGATACGTGGACGCTTTCTATTGACGAGCCGGACGGCAGCGGATCGACGACGCCAGGCACCGGCGATCATTCCTACAGCGTCGCTGCTTCCGCGCTGGTAGAGGCTGTGCCTGACGAGGGCCAGATGCTGGCTGAATGGGACGAAAACGGGACAGAACGGCATGAAAACCGGATATCTGTCGGCCCCGCAGGAGCGGGCGATACCATCGATCTCGAGGCGGAATTCGTGCCCGCTACGATTGAAAATAAAATAGAATACAGAGAAAACGATGTAGTGGATGTCCCCCCCGGTATCTATCAGGTGCAGGATATCGACGGAATACAAATCGAAGACGACAATATTACTCTGAAGTCAACTCACGGCAGAGATCATACCGTTATCGAAGCCATGGACGAGGATCTTAGCAATGGAGTGGTTATAGATGCCGACAACGTGACGATCCGAGGTTTTTGGATTGTTAACGGCGACCATGGTGTTATCACCCGGGGTGCTAATATCACAGTTATAAAAAACAGATTAGATACTTTGGCAATTGGAATACTTGTAGACGGAGCGGATTACGCCAAAATCGAGAAAAATATTATTGTCAACTGCCGAACAGGCATCAAAGTTAAGGTACGTGACGACAATTGGACAACGGAAACAAGAATAACGGGTAACAGGATCACCGGAAATGAAGTCGGTATAACAAACAGCGGTCCCGTATGGCCGATAGATACGGTGGCCACCGACAACGATATCTACAATAACGATGCCGGCGTAGAGTGGGGCGCCGAAGAAGAAGAGCATTTTCTGGATGCTAAAAATAACTGGTGGGGCGACGAGTCCGGGCCGTCTCCAGAAGGAGACGGAAATAGCGTTTCTGATAATGTGGATTACAGCGACTGGCGTGAAAACTCATTCCGACCCAACCAGCTTGCATTCTACCTGCAACCTTCAGATGCAATAGCCGGGCAAGAAATCGAACCCGAAATAACGGTTCGTATTGAAGATTCCGCAGGAAAACTCGTAACGGACGCAGAGGACCGCGTAACCCTCGCCGTAAAAGACGGAAAAGGAAAACTGTACGGCGCCACTGAAGTCAACGCTATCCAGGGTGTTGCCACCTTTGACAATGTACATATTGAGCGTACAGGCCAAAATTATGCACTGAAGGCCTCAGCCGGAGAATTGGACTATGATATCTCTGACAATTTTAACATTGAACGCTGCGATGCCGCACAGCTGGGGTTCGAACGGCAGCCCTCCGACACCATCGCC
>PUNF01000112.1 GCA_003552525.1 Clostridia bacterium
CAGTTCTATTCCGACGACGGATATGTCCGGAATGTCCCGGGCCAATATTCGATTTATTTAGCGGTGTGGGCACCTTCTCACTGCCGATTGCACGGGACTTTCCGGACATATCCGTCGTCGGAATAGAACTGGGCGAAGATGCGGTATCCTCTGCCCGGCAAAACGCCCAGGACAACGGCCTGGATAACGTCTTCTTCGTGCAGATGGACGCGCGGCGCGGCATCCCTGAAGCGAGCTCTCAATTTGGCGTACCGGAGATCGTCATCTTGGATCCCCCGCGTTCGGGTGCCGGCGGAAAGGTAATGCGCAAGATCGGGCGCACCGATGCGACGCGCGTGATTTACGTCTCGTGCAACCCGGCTTCACTCGCGGTTGACGTGGAAGAGCTGGAAGCGTTTGGTTATGCACCCCGTCGTGTCGTGCCGGTCGACATGTTTCCCCAGACCCCACATGTGGAGACGGTCGTATTGCTAACCCAGACATCTAGTGCGTAAAACCATTGCGGCACGACAGGTTGTGGTCCAATATTGCTACTATCTCGACCCCCGCCGGCGACGGTGCTACTGATGCGGTAGAAGCGCCGATTGCGAAACCTGCGAAGTTGCCTTGAAATGAGGCTCTGAGTGGCGGGATGGGTCTTGATAGATCTATCAGCCGCATTTGCCATGTTACAGTCGTCATGTTGCCTGTGAAGCGCCTTAAGCAGTAGATGCCCGTCTCACGTCAGGAATGTTCAGGAGAGCGAACGAAACGACGTTTGATTGAACGCTTCGATGACGGAGACGGTGCCCTTGATTGGACGTTAGACCCCTTGAGACACGGAGTGGAGGTTTTTATGGAAAAAGCAATTCAATGGAATCAGCAAGTCGATGTACTTGTGGTTGGCAGTGGCTTTGCAGGGCTGACAGCAGCCATTGAAGCCGGTGAATCTGGGAAAAACGTTGTTGTCATCGAAAAAATGAAGAGTGCGGGAGGCAATTCCATTATTAGCGATGGAGGAATTGCCGCAGCGGATACCAACCTGCAAGAAAAGTGGGGCATCGAAGACAGTCAGCAGATGATGTATGACGACATGCTGAAGGCGGGTCTTGGATTGAATGATCCCAAACTGTTGCATACTGTCGTATCGAATGCAAGAAGTGCCTTTGAATGGACCATTGATGTCCTCAATGTGCCCTATTTGGATCGAGTTGATATATTTGGCGGTCATAGTGTCGCAAGGTGTTATACACCAGAAGGTGTAACGGGCAGGACCATTCTTAAAGAAATGTTAGAAAAAATCCGTCAGTTAGGGATTCCTATTCTTTACAGCACTTCTTTCCGATCCATCATCACCGATGAACAAGGCCACGTTATAGGTGGTGCTGTTTTAAAACAGTATGATTACAAGGCCGATACAGGCATCCCTGCCAATATCCGGACCCAAAGAGGCATTATCCTTGCTTCAGGAGGCTATGGAGCCGATGTGGATTTTCGATCCATTCAAGACCCGAGGCTGGATGGTAAGATTCAAACAACCAATAGGCCCTGTGCGACAGCAGAGGTCTTAAAATCGGCTCTAAACATTGGGGCTAGATCGGTTCAACTAGAGCAGATTCAACTCGGAGCTTGGTCGTCACCAGACGAGCATGGTTTTGGCGATGGCCCACGTTTTGCAGACTATATTCTGTTTCAATACGGTGTGATCGTAGATCCCCATACGGGAAAAAGGTTTGTCAATGAATTGGGCGATCGCAAACAATTGGCTGATGCCATTTTACAGATAGGGCACCCTTGTATTGGTATCGCGGAGAACAACGCCGTTAAACACTCTGGTTGGGATATATCCAAAGCCATTCGCAAAGGTGTGGTTAAGACATTTGATTCCATGGATGACCTAGGAGCCGTTTACGGGATAAACCCTAAAGCGCTTCGAGCATCCATTGACCGCTACAACGGGTTTGTACGAAAGGGTATCGATGATGACTTTCAGAAACCGATTGCGGATGAAGCCTGTCCAATCGAGAAAACACCATTCTACGCAATGCGTCTATGGCCTAAAGTCCACTATACCATGGGTGGATTATCAATTAACGAAAGAGCCCAGGTGCTAGATCTTCGTGGCAATACTATTGATGGGCTATATGCAGCAGGTGAAGTGGTCGGAGGTGTTCATGGAGCCAGCCGTTTAGGCAGCTGTGCCATTACCGAATGCATTGTTTTCGGAAGAATTGCTGGACAGAACATCTAAATGAATGAGCACCAGATCCAGTCGGGTTTATGCAGGCTCTATCACAATCACTGAAGGTGCAATGATAGGACGTTTCCCAATTGGGCCCTTGTCCTGAGAGGAAATGCCGCGGGAGTAAACACCTCATGTGTTCTGCGATATATTCTCATCACTCCATCAGAATCCATATCGAATGCGTGGCCGTCATCGAAAGGGTGGCTTGTTTGAGGCGCTGTTCGGCCAATCCCGTGAATGTGCACGAGTGCCCCCAGGCACCATCACGATGCCATCCGAATCTGTAGTCGGTGCGAGCATGAAAATCCATTCGAAGTGGCGCTCGCGGTGATTCTGTCGACGTGTGGGAGAAAACGATTGGACGGTGCAGGCCGCCGGGCCCGGGAGCCCCGCAGCCTGCACGGTGGGGTGATCAGTCGAGATCGAAGCGGTCGGCGTTCATGACCTTATTCCATGCGGAGACGAAGTCTTTGACGAACTTCTCCCGGGAATCTTCGGCGCCGTACACCTCTGCGATGGCACGGAGCCTCGAGTCGGAACCGAAGATGAGGTCGGCACGGGTGGCCGTCCATTTCACATCCCCGGTGTTCCGGTCGCGACCCTCGAACCGTTCCGCTTCCGCTGAGGTGGGTTCCCAGGAGATCGACATGTCGAGCAGGTTGACGAAGAAATCGTTCGTGAGTGTTCCAGGGTGCGCGGTGAATACGCCTTCGGGTGCGCCATCGTAGTTGGCCCCTAGCACGCGCAATCCCCCGAGGAGTACCGTCATTTGGGGAGCGGTGAGGGTCAGCAGCTGTGCCCGATCCAACAGCATTTCCTCGGCGGTGACCGCGAAGCGCGCACGCTGATAGTTGCGGAAACCATCGGCCGCGGGTTCTAGGACGGCAAACGCATCCACATCCGTTTGTTCCTGTGATGCGTCGGTACGCCCTGGTGCGAAGGGTACGGTGATCTCGTGACCGGCCGCCAGGGCGGCCTGTTCGATTCCAGTAGCACCCCCGAGGACGATCAGGTCCGCAAGGGATACCTGCTTATCGCCGTCCTGTGCGGCATTGAAGGTTTCGCGGATTTGCCCGAGCACCCCGAGCACGCGCTCTAGTTGCTCGGGCTGGTTGACCTCCCAGTCCTTTTGGGGTGCCAGTCGAATGCGCGCACCGTTCGCGCCTCCCCGTTTATCGGAGCCCCGGAAGGTCGAGGCCGAGGCCCACGCGGTAGAGACGAGTTCTGCCACCGAGAGGTCCGAAGCCGCGATATGCTCCTTCAGGGTGACAATGTCCGCTTCATCGATGAGTTCGTGGTCGACCGTGGGGACGGGATCCTGCCAGAGGAGCTCCTCTTCGGGCACTTCGGGGCCAAGATAGCGGGAACGGGGGCCCATGTCTCGGTGCGTGAGCTTGAACCATGCCCGGGAGAATGCGTCGGCGAATTCCTCGGGATTCTCGAGGTAATGGCGTGCGATCGGTTCGTATATCGGATCATAGCGCAGGGACAAATCGGCTGTTGTCATCATGGGCCGATGTTTCTTCGATGGGTCGTGCGCGTCGACGACCATGTCCTCGTCCTCGACGTCCTTGGCGAGCCATTGATGGGCACCCGCCGGGCTCTTCACAAGTTCCCATTCGTACTTAAATAGCACCTTCAGGTAGCCCATGTCCCACTTGGTCGGGCGCGGCTTCCAGGCGCCCTCGATGCCGCTGCCGATGGTGTCACCAGCCTTGCCCGTACCGAAACTGCTCTTCCAACCGAGGCCCTGCTCTTCGATGGGCGCGGCTTCGGGCTCCGGGCCCACGTGCGATGGGTCCCCGGCCCCGTGACACTTTCCAAACGTATGCCCGCCCGCGATCAGGGCCACGGTCTCCGCGTCATTCATAGCCATGCGGGCGAAGGTCTCACGCACGTCGATTCCCGATGCGACCGGGTCGGGATTGGCGTTTGGGCCCTCCGGATTTACGTAGATCAACCCCATTTGCACGGCCGCGAGGGGATTCTCCAGGTCGCGATCGCCAGAGTAGCGGTCATCGCCCAGCCACTCGTCCTCGGATCCCCAGTAGATGTCATCCTCCGGCTCCCAGCCATCCTCGCGGCCGCCGGCGAACCCGAACGTCTCGAAACCCATG
>PUNF01000051.1 GCA_003552525.1 Clostridia bacterium
ACTTCAATCGTCGTGAGGCGTGGACGTCCGGCCACGGATACGAGGCCGTCGTCGGAACACTCGATGACGTCGACGGCATCGGCCGTCAAACGATCACCCGACCGGACGAACACCAGGGAAATGGTGTCCTGTACGATCTGGCCCCGGCTGCGGGTACCCTCACGTGCGATGATGTTGACCTTGCGTATCCGATCGGCCGCGCCCGGTTCCAGGTTGACCGCCAGTATACCCGGCATCCCCCTGATTTCCGCCTCGAGTCGCGACCAATCGCCATCCCGGGATGTCCCGGGGTATTCGATACGCGTATTCCCATCGGTTATGTTTTCCAATTCTCGCCACCACCGAGCCATTTCGACAAATATCGCGAGTTTCCTGCCGAATGCGTCAGGATTGTCGACCGGGCACGCTGGGTATCGGATTCGGCAACACGCCGTTTTCCTCCAGCAAGGCCCAGAGCCCACCGTATACCATGGAATGCCCCCCGAGGATCACCGGTATCCGGGCATCGCGCGCGGCCCGCGTGAAACGGGCGATAAAGGGATCCGCGATGCGATCATCCAACCCGAGGTCCGAATGGAAACGGTCCGGGGCCGACGGATTCAGCTGATAATGCGCGAACAGGACCCGGGTGTCCATGACGACCAGGTCCACGATTTCGCCGAGCGCCGCAAAAAACCCCTCGGGGCCGACGGCCTCGATCATGCGCCCGACGAGGGAATCCACGGCCCCGCGTTCCTCCCGCCCCAGGGCCTTCATTCCCCGTTCCTCCGAAAACACCCGCAGCCGGACCGGTAGGTTGGCATTGATCACCGACATCATGGCAGGGCCCACCCGCCCGATGAGGGCGACCTCCGGATACGGGTGCTCCTTGTGGGAGAAGACTTCCAGCAGCCGCGGTATCTCCGTCTCGGGCAGGTCGATGCCGTCGAGGGCATGCCGCGTCTGCGGACCGACGGTTCGGCATAGATCCAGGACCACCAGGTCCGATGGGGTATCCACGTCCAGGTTGATCCGCGCGGAGTTTTCGATCATGAGCCGCCGCAGGCCGGCCTCGCGCAGGAGGTAGCCCAGGAAGTTGTCGGCGGCGGGCGGATCGATATCCCCGAGGATCCGCGCCGGCGTGAAAGCGGTCAGGTCGGCGGATTGCGCATTATTCACCACCACGACGTTCTTGCGCTCCTTCAGCTGCGTGGCCACCCACTGCAGGTCATCCACTTGCACCAGGGGCAACGCAGCACCGCCGAAATAGATGACATTATCGAGCTGGAAACGATCGACCAGGCAACGCAGGTGCCTGCCGAAGTGAAAGTCGATGCCCTGGGTATCGTCGATCTTTGCGCCCAGGCGGGCCGCACGGGCACCGAGCTCGGGGAAGTTGGTCGAGAGGATCACCCCGTCGATCCCGGGTGTGGCCAGGGCCTTGGCGATGTTGTCCAGGGCCACCCCCTGTCGCACCCGCGACATCATCACCTCGATATCGCTTCGGGGGTTCCCTCCCTCGAAGACCACCGCGACAACGCGTTCCTCCAGCATGCCGGCTCCTTTCGCGAAGCCGGGGCCGGCAACCTGCCCGGCCCCGAAACGCACTTCCAAGGTATCGGACTTCGCGCTGGCGCTACGACCTCGGCTCGATGAGCCCGTAGTTGCCATCACGCCGACGGTATACCACGTTCACCTCATCCGATTCGGCATTGGTGAAGACGAAGAAATCGTGGTCCAAGAGGTCCATCTCGAGGATGGCCTCCTCCACGTCCATCGGCTTCATGGTGAAACTCTTGGTGCGCACCAGGCGGGGCTCGTCATCCTGCTCGCGCTCCGCCTCCCCGATGAACTCTTCCATCAGTTCCTCGGGAACCTGGCGCGCCTTGCGGTTGATGCGCGTCTTGTGCTTTCGCACCTGGCGGTCGATCTTGTCCACGGCCTGGTCGACGGAGGAGTACATGTTTTCCGAATCGACCTCGGCGCGCAACGTACGACCATTATTGATGGGGATGGTGATCTCGACCCGCTGGTTCTCCTTTTGCACGATCAGTGCGACCTGGGGTCGAAGGGGGAAATCAAAATACCGCTGGATCTTGCTAACCTTCTTGCTGATATAGTCCCTCAGTGCGTCCGTGACGTCGATGTTGTTTCCGTGGATTTCCATTTGCACCGCGACCAACTCCTTCGAGCTACACATCTTGGGCCTGCATCACCTGACCTTTGGGTCTTGCCTATAGTATTCCCGTCCACCGGGCAGAAATCCTTGCCGCAAACCGGGGATTCATTACCGAATCGGCCGCGGAGGCCGGGGATTCGCCGGGCGAATGGGCACACCCGACATTCCACGGCCAACCAGCCGACGTCCCGTGCCTGCACCGCGGGCGGGCGTATACTGCAAAACGGGTCTCGGGGGGAAGCAGGACCCGTCCCCCATGGCGGGAATGGGGCCGATGCCTCCCGGGCGGGCACGGGAGGCCGAGAAGACAGTCGAATCACCGGTGCGCCCACCGCCGGAGCGGGGAATCAGGCCTCTACATCCACGGGAACCGCCTCGGATTCGCCTTCCCGGGCCAGCGCCATGGCCTCGCGCCAGGTGGTCAACAATTCCTCGAGCATGCCCCGGACCTCTGCGATCATCGCGCCATCCTTTTGTACGTTGGCGCGGACCAGGCGGTAGTACATGTACTCGTACAGTTGCACCATGTTCTGTGCGAATTCCCCGTCCCGGGAGGTGTCGAGGGAAACCATCAGCTCCAAGATGATGTCCTGGGTCTTTTGCAGCACCCGGTTGGCCTCTTCCCACGATCCCTCGGAAAGGGCCCGTTCGGCAGTCACGAGGCGATCGATCGCCCCCTGGTACAGCATCAGCACGAGGTTTGCCGGGTTGGCGGTCTGCACCCGGGTCTTCTGGTATGCCTGGTACGCTCGGCTTTGCATCATGCGCGATTCACCTCACCTTTTGTCTCAACCTTTTTGATCGTATGCACGCGCTTCGAAGGAACGATCCCCGCGCGCCTGGTAGGCCTGCAACAGGCCCATGTGCTCCGAGACGCGTTCCCGCGCCAGCTGCAGCCCTTCCTCGATGGACTGATCCACCTCCACGACCTCCTGGAGGATGGCGCGCACGGCCTCGGGGTCCCGCACATCCTCGAGAGCCGCCTCCATCTGGACGGTGAGGCTGGCCCGCTCGATCAGGAGTGCGTCCACCATCTCGAGATCACCGTCCTCCAGTGTCGTCAACAGGTGCCGGGATACTTCCAGGTACTTGCGCGCCACGTGTCGTGCGGGACACTCCTGCATCCCTATCTCCTCCCGGAATTGCCATTGAGGTTGGCGATCTGTCCCTCGAGCCACTGTCCCTGGCTTTGCATATCCGACAGCATGCGCTCGAGCTGTGTGAACTGGCGCAACAATGACTCCTCGCGCCTTTCCATGCGACGTTCCATGGACTCGATGCGAAACTCGATATCTCCCATCCGCCGCTCGTACATGCGATCGCGCTGGGCCAGAACACCGTCGCCATAGCGAAGGTACGTCCGAAGCTGCTGATCGAGGCGACGGGCAATCCCGTCGGCCCCGTGCGTGCTGTCCCGTGCATCGAACATTCGCCGTAACGACTCGGGGCTTTCGCGGAGAGCCTCGGCCAATTGTGCCTCGTCGAGGGACATCTCGCCATCGCGGTCGATCTCGATACCGATCTGGCGCGCCACGTCCAGATCGTAATCCTCCCCGAGCCCGACGGCATCCGCCACCCCGCGGCGCAGGGTCGACTGCAGCCGCATCAGGGTGCTGTCTCCCTGGAGAAGTCCCTCCTTTCTCCCGAGTTCCGAGAGATAGGTCTGCATGGCATTGTACTGCTCGACAAAGCCGCGGATGGCATCCATCGTGGTCTCGGTATCCATTGCCACGGATATCTCGGTTTCGCCGACGCCGACGAGGTCGAGGGTGACACCCTCGATCGCCCCGGAAATCCCGGTGTTGGTGGCGGATTGTACCGCGATGCCGTCGACATCGAAGACGGCATCGACACCCTCCTGCAGCTGTCGCGCAAAGGCATGCGCCTCCAGGGTGAGCGTGCCTCCATCGTCCACCACTTCGACTTCACCGGCGATCACCGGGGTATCGAAGGTATTCGTGTCCCCCGAAAGGGTAGCGTCGCCGACGGCATCGAATGCGGTCGGTTCGGACAGGGCGTGATAGGCCAGGCCATCGGCACTCACGGCGATGATGTCCCCGTCCGCATTGACCAGGGCATGGTGGTATTCGGTGTCACCGATGGTTGCGGCCAGGGCGTCAACCCCGAGGGTCTCTGCTCCATCCACGCC
>PUNF01000197.1 GCA_003552525.1 Clostridia bacterium
CCTACCCGCTGAGTCGGCCCCTCTATTTCTACGTCGCCGGGGAATACACCGGGCTGGTAAAAGAATATGTCGACTTCGTCCTGAGTGCCGATGGACAGGCAGTCGTGCGCGAAATGGACTTCCTTCGTCTACCATGATGGATGTATCACGCGACAGGGGAGGTCGAAAGGCAATGTTGAAGCGAACCCTTGCGATGATGCGAAAACGAATTGCTGGTGACGGAGGCTCCTCACGGAGCCTCCTCACCGCGTTAAACCGGGATACGCTCTTCACCGGCGTCGTGGTCGGTTCTGGATACCTCGTTCTGTCTTCCGTGCTTCTAATCTTCTATTTCCTCATCTCACGGACACTCCCGCTATTCGACTACCAATCGGTCTGGTCATTTCTGACCGGCACGCGTTGGCTTTCGGTTTCGACGCCCCCGGTGTTCGGCATCGTACCGCACCTGGTCGGTTCCCTGTGGATCGTGGGGTGGGCCCTGTTGCTCGGGGTTCCGTTGGGGCTGGGTGTCGCCGTATACATGGTCGAGCGGGCCACGCCGAGGGTGCGCATGATGGCACAAACCCTGCTCGGTACGCTGGCGGGCATTCCATCGGTCGTGTACGGAATCGTCGGGTTGCTCATCCTCGGTCCCCGCGTGGCCCGGATCTTTTCTTTGCCAACCGGGCTGACAGGTTTCACGGCCGGTACCGTGTTGGCGTTGATGATCGTTCCCACGGTGGCCACCATCGCCGAGGAGAGCATCGCTGCGGTCCCCCGGGAATACCGCGAGGCGGCCCTGGCCTTGGGGGCGACACCGTTTACCGCCTTTTGGACGGTGGTATGGCCCGCGGCCTCCTCGGGACTGACGGCCTCGGTGTTGCTCGCCTCTGGTCGAGCGCTGGGCGAGACCATGACGGTGCTGATGGTGGCTGGTGGGCGCCTGGCCGTTCCCACCAGCCTCATGGTGCCCATGCGCACCATGACCGCCACGCTGGCCGCGGAGATCAACAACGCCTCCCAATATGGCATACAGTACAATGCACTGTTTGGGCTGGGCGCCGTACTGTTCATCCTGACCCTGCTGATCACGACGGTGACCGACTACTTCCTTGTCCGGGCACGCCGGGGGAGGGGTTCCTCGTGAGTCCAACGCCACGCGCAAAAGCGCCGGTGGAGACGGTGGTCAATGGGATCATCGGGTTTTGCTTTTGGGGTCTGGTACTCGTGACCCTCGGCCTTATCGCCTATTTCGCCTGGCGGGGAGGCGGTGGCATCAGCTGGGAATTTTTGTCCGCGATGCCCCGCAATCGTGGTATCGAAGGAGGCATCTTTCCCGCCATCATCGGCACCGTTTGGATCACCATCGGGACGGGTCTTGTGGCGGTGCCCATTGGTGTGCTGGCCGCCATCTATCTCACGGAGTACGCCAGAGCGGGTCTCGCGGTGCGGCTGGTCAACCTGGCCATCGTCAACCTGGCCGGTGTGCCATCGGTCGTGTACGGCCTGTTCGGCTTGGCGATGTTCGTGCTCTTTCTCGGGCTGGGATCCTCCCTGGGGGCGGCTTCTCTCACGCTCGGCCTGATGACACTCCCGGTGGTAATCACGGCGACTCGCGAGGCCCTCCTGGCTGTGCCGAGGGAGTACCGGGAAGCGGCATTCGCCCTGGGTGCCAACCGACGCCAGGTGGTCCTGACCCACGTTCTCCCCTATTGCCGCTCCGGCATCATTGCCGGTGCCCTTCTGGGACTCAGCCGGGCGATGGGTGAGACGGCACCGATCCTGGTTACGGGCGTGGCCGTCGTCCTTCCGCGGCTGCCGACGGGGTTCGGGAGTCGTTTCATGGCGCTGCCGTATCACCTTTACATCGCCGCGACGCAGATACCGGGTATGCCGTCCGAGCGCATCTGGGCCACGGCCCTCACCCTGCTGGTGATGGTCCTGGCGATCAACTTTGCGGCCGGCCTCCTCAGGAGAAACTGAGGTCGTAAGGAGAGGATAATACGTGTACGAGGTTGAATCCGTAATACAGACAAAGAACCTGAGCTTGTACTTTGGGGAAACCCGGGTGCTCGCCGATATAGACCTCGAGATGGGAGGTCGTCGGGTGACGGCCATCATCGGTCCCTCTGGATCGGGCAAGTCCTCCCTTCTTCGATGTCTCAACCGGATGGTGGACCTGGTGCCATCGGCGCGCGTCGAGGGCAAGATCTGCTTCGGCGGCGAGGACATCCTGCACCCCGATCGTGACGTGGTGGACCTTCGACAGAAGGTGGGCATGGTCTTTCAAAAGCCCAATCCGTTCCCGCGGACGATCTACGACAACGTGGCCTATGGTCCCGCGATTCGGGGGCGGGTGCCCAAGCGGCAGATGGATGGGATCGTGGAAGAGGCGCTTCGCGGGGCCGCATTGTGGGACGAGGTCAAGGATCGCCTGCATACGTCGGCCATGGAACTCTCGGGGGGGCAGCAGCAGCGCTTGTGCATTGCCCGCTGCCTCGCGGTGAAGCCGGAAGTCCTGCTGATGGATGAGCCCTGCAGTGCATTGGATCCTGCCTCCACGGCCCGGATCGAGGACCTGATCGCCGATTTGCGTGATGATGTGACCGTCGTATTGGTAACCCACAACCTGCAGCAGGCAGCCCGGGTCTCCGACGACACCATATTCTTGCTGGGTGGTGAACTGATCGAGGTCGGGCCCACAGAGGACATTTTTACCAAGGCTACGGATCGTCGCACCGATGATTATGTTACCGGCAGGTTTGGTTGAGCGAAGGAGGAGGATGCCCATGTCGACGGGTGAAGAGATGCCCCGCCGCGCCTTTGATGCGGCACTATCGGAATTGTACGATGATACCCTTGCCCTCGGTGGGAACGTGGAAGAGGCCCTGCAGGAGGCGGTGCAGTCCCTGAAGGATCGCGACCTGGAACGGGCCGGCCGGGTGATCGCCGGGGATGATGCCATCGATGAGGCCGCGCTGGCGGTGGACCAGGCTGCCGAGGCCATCATCGCCAAGCATCAGCCGGTTTCCTCGGACCTGCGTCGCATCATCAGCACCATGCGCATATCCCGCGACCTCGAGCGCATCGCGGACCTGGCCGTCAACATTGCCCGTATCACCCAGGACATGGGTGGTGAACCGCTGTTGAAGCCCCTCATCGACATCCCCCGCATGTCCTCCATCACCCAGGGGATGTTGAGAGACTGCCTGACGGCCCTGGTGCAGGAGAACCTCGACCAGGCGGCGGATGTATACTACCGGGACGAGGAGATCGACGCCCTGTTTATGCAGATCTTCCGGGAGTTATTGTCTTACATGATCGAAGATCCCCGCAGCGTGCATCGCGCCATTCCACTGTTATTCGTCGCACGGCACCTTGAGCGCGTGGGAGATCACGCCACCAACATCGCCGAGACCGTGGCCTACCTCCTGACCGGTGAACGCGAGGTTCCGGTGATGGAACCCGGATCCTCGAAGGATGTACACGAGTGATGAGAAGCGAAGGCGGGGAAGGGGCCGATGGGCTTCTCCCCGCCATATTGATCATCGAGGACGAGGAAAATATCCGCTTTTCATTGTCCGCGGGATTGCGCCGGGAAGGTTACCGCGTCCTGGTCGCGGCTACTGCCGAGGAGGGGTTGCATCTTGCGCGTACCGGGGATCCGGACCTCATCCTGCTCGACGTGATGCTACCGGATGCCTCAGGTCTCGAGGTTTGTCGGCTACTGCGGCGAGAGAGTCGGGTCCCGATCATCATGGTGACCGCCCGGGATCACGAGTCCGATATCATCGGCGGCCTGGAGATGGGTGCCGACGACTATGTCACCAAGCCCTTTAGCCTGGGCGTGCTCCTCGCCCGCATTCGCGCCAACCTGCGCCGAGAAGATCCCGATGGCGTCGAGATCGGTGTACTGCGCGTGGGTCCCCTGGTCATGGATCCAGAGACCCGCGCGGCCCGCTTGCACGATCGCCCGCTGGACCTCACACCGCGCCTCTTTGCCCTCCTGTACTACCTCGCCAATAACGCGGGCGCGGTTTGCACCCGTGAGCGCATCTTAAACGAAGTTTGGGGCTATGATTACCTGGGCGAGACGCGCACCCTTGACGTGCACATCCATTGGCTGCGCGAGAAGCTGGCCGATTCGCCCGCATTGATCCTGGAGACGGTTCGAGGCGTGGGTTACCGGTTGCTGGTGGAAGACCGATGAATCCCATTCTCGTTTTCCTCCTGGGGCTGCTGGTGGGACTGGGCATCGCCATCTGCGGCTTCCTCTTGCGCCGCGCGTCATCGCCGGTCCCGGCGATGGAGATGGAGAGGGACTGGACGCCCCTGATGGAGGCGGTGCACGACGGGTTGATCCTCTTTCGGGACGGGCGCATCCACGCGGCGAACCGCCGGGCCAATATCGTGCTCGGGTTGGACGCCGAGGCACCACCCGAGCGCCTGCGTTACGCCCTACAGCGCGTACCCGAACTGCGTGACTTCGTCGAGCGCCTCCCCGGGACACCGGATGTGACGGGAACCACCATCACCCTCGGGTACCCGGATCCGCGGCACCTGCGGGTGTACGCGGCGCGGGTTGCCAAAGAAGGGGAGACCTCCGGCGGTTGGTTTCTCTTGACCCTGACGGATGTGACCGAGTTGCAGCGTCTTGAGCGCATTCGTCGGCGCTTCACCGCCGATATCTCGCACCAGATCCGGACCCCGGTTACCGCGATTCGCCTGCTGGCGGAGCAGCTGCCCGATGCAGAGGGGGCCTTTGGGGAATTGTCGACCAGGATCCTCCGCGAGACGGATCGCCTGCAACGGCTGGCCCACGAAATCCTGCAGCTTGCACGCCTGGAGGCGGGCGAGGAGATCTCCGATGTACAGACTTTTCGCGTAGGAGATCTCGTGGCCGAGGCTATCGATACCGTACATTCCCAGGCCGGGCAGCGCGGCATCTCCTTTCGGACGTGCGGATCGGTGGAAGCGGTCTGGCAGGGGGATTATCGCAAGCTCCTCAGGACACTCGAGATCTATCTCGACAACGCGATCAAGTTCTCACCCGCCGGGGCTACGGTGACGATCGGCGTGGAAGATTCTGCAAACAAACGCACCCTTACGGTACGTGACCAGGGTCCCGGCATCCCGTTCGACGACCAGCCCCGGGTATTCAATCGTTTCTACCGTGGAGCGCCCGGTTCGCAGCACGATGGTTTCGGCCTGGGCCTGGCCATTGCCAAGCACTCCATGGCGGCGGCGGGTGGTACGGTCTTCGTCGAGAGCAGGCTCGGGGAGGGTAGCACCTTCGGTTTATCCCTTCCCGGGGCAGACCCCGGGATTGCACCACCCTGTGACGGGGAAAAGAGGGAGTATACCGGTGGATAGGGGGAGTACCCATGCAACTGGTGGAATATTTCGCGGATGCCTTCGACTTCGATGATTTCGTCGCCCGGGCGGAGAATCGGGGTCGCAGTTTCGCGAGGAACTACCGAGATGCCGTGATTCCGACCGACCTGGTCAATCCCTTTCGGGAAGCCGTCCGCCTCCAAGGCGGGCTACGCGTGTTGGTGGTCTCGGAGGCCTGGTGTCCCGATGCCGCGGCCAATATACCCCCGCTGGTGCGCTTCCTCGAGGCGGTGGCGGAGGATCTCGACGTGCCGCTGGAGGTCGGGCACCGCTTTCGCGACGCATCTCGTGCGCTTTGGGAGGCGCTAAACGCCCGTGGTGTGACGCGCATTCCCGCGGTCATCCTCGCCGACGGTGACCACGGGCTGATCGGGGTGTGGGAGGAGCGCCCGGCGGCCGCCCAGGCGCTGGTGACGAGGATCAAGGATCTACGCGCCCGGGGAGAGGACTCGTCTAAAGAGGCGAGTGCCCTGAGGGAGGGCTATCAATCGGGGCGCCTGGTGCGTTCCATGGTGGAGGAGCTTTTGGATATGATGGGGTGAGGACGAAGGAGGGGTGCCCCTGTCTGGTTCCGAGTCCCCGGTACACCCCCCGCGATTCGGCGTGGTGGACCTGGCCCTCATCGGCGTAACCACCGCCTGGGGTGGCAACATGATCGTGATCAAGTCCGCCCTGTCGGAGTTGCATCCGCTCGCCTTTAACGTGTGTCGCTTCGGCCTGGCGGTTGCCCTGATGTGGCTTCTGCTCATCCTGAACGAGAAGGATTTCTCCATCACGTGGCGCGAGTTCCGATGGTTCCTCATGACGGGGCTCGTGGGCAATACCATCTACCAGCTCTTCTTCATCAACGGCATTCACCTTTCGACCGCCGGCAACACGGCCTTCATGGTGGCCACGGCCCCGGTATGGGTCGCGGTGATCGCCGGTTTGTCCGGGCTGGAAAGGCTCTACGCCCGGGCCTGGGTGGGCGTGGCCACCTGCCTCGCCGGCGTGACCCTGATCATTTTCGGTTCCGGCCAGGTGATCGCCCTGACCGAGTCCACCGTGCGGGGGGATCTGCTGACCCTGGCCGGTGCCATGTGCTGGGCGAGCTATACGCTCATGACCAAGCCCGTCCTCGTCCGACACTCGCCGCTGAAGGTCACGACTTACGTGATGAGCCTCGGGTACATTCCCTTTGTCGTCCTGAGCCTGCCCACGCTCGCGGCCCAGGATTGGGCGACCGTCTCGATGCAGAGCTGGTTTGGCGTGGTCTATAGCGCCGCCTTCGCCCTCACCCTGGGTTATGTCGGTTGGAGCTGGGGGGTGCGCGTCCTCGGGGGAACCCGGACGGCCGTTTACAACAACCTCACCCCCATCGTCGCGGGGATCCTCGGCTTCCTGTTCCTGCGGGAAACGTGGACCGCCCTGCGCTTCCTCGGGGCCGGCACCATCCTCCTCGGCTTGTATCTCGTGCGCTCGACGCCGCGGGTCCGTGCGCGTCCCCTCGAGGTTCCCACCGACGACTAGAACGATTCATTTCCTTATGCAGGGAATGAATGTTTCCTTGCAGAAAGATATCCCTACGACTACAATGGGCCGCTTTTGATCGGGCCCGTTCATTGGAGGTGCGTGATGCCAGACGGGGGATCGCGTGTACAAAGAGAATCCCTGGTTCCCATGATCCGGGAACGCCTGGGGAACCTGACGCCATCGGAGAGGCGACTGGCGGATGTCATCATGAAGTCCGAGGAGGTGGTTGCCCTCTCCACCGCCGGAGAGCTGGCGCGAATGGCCGGGGTGAGCGAAGCGACGGTGAGCCGTTTTTCCAACAACATCGGCTTCGATCGGTACGCGGATATGCAGGCCGTGGCCCGGCGGGCCGTGATGCAGCTTCTGCACCTGGATGTTCCCGAGCGTCTCGGGCGCTCCTACGACGGGGGGGAATCCTTCGGTGAGATCCTGCACTCGGTCGCGGATCTCGATAACGAGAATCTCTGGTATACCTACCGTGGCGTCCCGCGCGTCCTCGAGGAACTGGTGGAGGACCTGGTCCGGGCGGAAAGGGTGTTCTGCCTGGGAGCGCGTTCATCGGAATTTCCCGCGGGCTACCTGGCCTTTGCCCTCAACTTCCTGCGGCCCGGGGTGCGTGTCATGGACGGTCACGTGGGGGGCGGGGTGAACGCGCTCATCGATGCCGAACCCGGGGACGTGATGGTTACGTTTTCCAACGCCCGCTACTCCAAGGATACCACCACGCTGGTGCGGGTTGCGGCCGAGTCCAACCTCAAGGTCTACCTGGTGGCCGACAGCCTGGCCTGTCCGAGCTCGCGATACACCGATCGCGTCATCCCGGTGCGATGTGAGTCCATCGGTACCGTCCCTTCCCCCGTCGCCTTTTTCAGTATCGTCAACGTGCTCGTCGCGGCCGTGGGCGTGTTCCTCGATCACGAGAGCGTAAGCGCGCGGCTCGCACGGCTCGAGGATAAGTACTATCGAACCGACTACTACCATCGCTTTCCCTCGGGTGACCTGCAGTACGAGGGATGCGCGGACAACCTCGGGCTAGGCGGGCCCGGCAGCAGCGCCGCTTCCGGGGACCAGGACGAGCGGGGTTCGTTATAGGGCTCGCCCTTGGCGCCCGGTTTCGCCATCGGCGCGAGCTGGTATAATGGAGCCAATGATGACCGAAAGGGGAGATATTCATGTCCGAAAACACCAATTTTGCGGTTGGCATGATCGTCGGCGGACTCGTCGGTCTGGCGGCGGGCATCCTCCTGGCCCCCGAGAGTGGAGAGAAAACCCGGGAAAAGCTCAAGGAGCAGGCCCGCGTGGTGGCGGATGACGTGCGGGATAGCGCGGGAGAGTTCACCATCAAGCTCAAAGACGGCGCGGAAGAAGTCATGAAGAAGGCCCAGAGCAAGGTTCCCTATGAAACGCTGGAGTCCTCGCTGGCGGATGCCGAGAAGAAGCTCGAGGAACTCGAAGGCCAGCTGGATCCCGGATCATGACGGAACACGCACTGTTATACGCCATCGCCATCGCGACCGGGATTAGTGCACTGGCCTGGATCGTGGTGGTGATTGGCGGTATCAAGTTGGCCCGAGAGTTTGCCCGGGTCGAGCGCGAGCTCCGCGAGGATATCGACCAGGTGATGGGGGAGACCCTCCCGCTTCTGCGCGAGGTGCGCGGGACGGTATCCGAGGTGCACCAGCTCACTCGCTCCAGCCGCGAGATCGCCGAGGAAGTGGTGAGCGGGTATCTCCTCCGTCGCCTGACCGGTCGCTGGACCCCGACGCGGAAGACGGCGAAGGTGGGTGCAAGCCTGGCTCGCCAGGGAGTCTCGGCCCTTCGTGCATGGCTCCGTACGCGCCACGAGGCGGAACTGCGGGAGCAGGCGGCGATGGAATCCGAGGCGCCGACGGCGCCGGAGGCGACCGAAGAACCGGTGGAGTGAGTCCCCTCTTACCATGGCTCTCGATTCCATCCTCGGGCGAATCCAAAGACGCAAGCGGCGGCTCCGCGAGAATGAAGGGCTGCCCGGGTTCCTCTTTGCGCTGTATCGGCGTTTCGCCGAGGACGAGTGCTTTATTCGCGCTGCCGCGATCTCCTATTACGCGGTCTTTTCGCTGTTTCCACTATTACTGGTGACCGTCGCGGTGATCGGTTACATATTGCCAACTACGGAGTTTCTGGATCATCTCGAAAACCTCATCGAGCTCTATGTCCCCGGCTCCGCCGATTTCCTGATCGAGAACCTGCAGGGCCTCATCCGGGCGCGTGGCCAGGTGGGCCTGCTGGGAGTTGCCACCCTGCTGTGGGTGAGTTCCGCCGTCTTCGCCGTGATCACCCGGTCGCTGAACGTGATCTGGCGCAGCGAAGATGCGGCCTCCATGCTGCGGACGCGCATCATCGGCGTGGGATCTGTACTGCTATTTGGCTTCCTGGGATTGCTGTCCCTTGCGATTAGCGCGGGGCTGCGCATCTTCCGCATGTACGAGGCCCGGCTGGCGGCAGAACTCGGCGTGATGCCGATTACCGATACCTTCCTCTGGCGCTGGATCCCCTACGGGGTTTCCCTCGTCATGCTGTTCGTCGTCTTCGTCGGGATCTATCGTTTCTTCCCCGCCCGCAAGAACACGTTTGGTGACGTTTGGAAGGGCGCCCTTTTTAGTGCAGTGGCCTTCGAAGTGGCGAAGAACCTATTTGTATCCTACCTGGGATCGACGCCTCCCCAGGCCGTGTTCCACGGATCGCTGACGGCGATGGTGGTGCTTTTGCTTTGGATTTACATCGGGGCCCTGATCCTGTTACTTGGCGCCGAGTTGAACGTCATGCTCCTGCGGCGGCGATCGGTAGAAGGGGGGGATGTGGTGTCGTGAATCGATCCGAGGCCGAGCGCGAGATCCGTCGCCTGCGTCGACTCATGCACCACCACGATTACCGGTATTATGTCCTGGACGCACCGGAGATCGAGGATGCGGAGTACGATGCCATGTTTGACCGGCTCCGTGCCCTCGAGGAAGCGTACCCGGAACTGGTGACCGAAGACTCGCCGACGCAACGGGTAGGAGGTGCGCCCCGGGAGGGGTTTCGCACCGTCGAGCACGTGCCCCCGATGCTCAGCCTTCGGGCCGTATATGACGAGGAGGCGCTGGTCGCCTTCGACCAGTCCTGTCGGCGCGCGTTGGGGCGCGAACAAATCGACTACGTGGCCGAACCCAAGTACGATGGGCTGGCGGTGGAGCTGGTGTACGAGGGGGGCCGTTTGGTCCAGGCCTCGACCCGGGGAGATGGCTACGTCGGCGAGGACGTGACCGGGAACGTGCGCACCATACCCTCCGTGCCGCTGGTCCTGCACGAGGAGATCCTACCGCCACCGCGTCGCCTGGTCGTCCGCGGCGAGGTCTACATCACCCGTTCTGCTTTCGCGGCATTGAACGCGCGCCGGGAGGCGGAGGGAGAGGCAACCTTCGCCAATCCCCGCAATGCCGCCGCGGGTTCCCTGCGGCAGCTCGACCCGCGCGTGACGGCCGCGCGCCCCCTGCAGATCGTCCTTTACCAGCTGGTGGAAGCCACCGGGATATCGCCCCGGCGCCAGTGGGATGTCCTGGATCGCTTCCTCCCCGCCTGGCACCTGCGATCCCCCGATGAACCCAAGCGACTCTGCAACTCGGTCGAATCGTTGATGGCCTATTACGGGGAAATTCTCGAGGGCCGCGACGATGCCGACGTCGAGATGGACGGCATGGTGGTGAAGGTTGACCGCCTCGATTACTGGACGATGCTCGGGACGCGCAGCCGCGATCCGCGCTGGGCCGTGGCATTGAAATTTCCCGCCCGCGGTGCGGTAACCCGGGTGCGGGACATCGTCGTGCAGGTCGGGCGCACCGGGCGCCTGACTCCGTTGGCGATGCTGGATCCCGTCCGCATCGGCGGGGTCACGGTTCGTCGGGCTTCCCTGCACAACCGGGGGGAGGTCATGCGCAAGGACATCCGCATCGGCGATCACGTGCTGGTACAGCGTGCGGGCGATGTGATTCCATACGTCGTCCGGAGCTTTCCCGATCGACGCACCGGTTCGGAGCAACCCTTCGTCATGCCGACGAAGTGTCCCGAGTGCGATTCGACGGTCGTCCTATCCGAGGATGGGCGCGACGATCGCTGTGCCTTCGTCGGGTGCCCCGCCCAGCAGAAGGAGCGGATCAAGCATTTCGCGTCGAAGGGCGCGATGGACATCGATGGCCTCGGGGACAAGACGGTGGAGGCCCTGGTGGATTGCGGGCTGGTAGAATCGGCGCCGGATCTATACGGTCTCAAGCTGCAAGACTGGGTCCGCCTCGAGCGGATGGGCGAGAAATCCGCCCAGAACATCATGGAGGCACTCGAGCAGAGCAAAGGGGTGGAACTTCGTCGTTTCCTGGTGGCCCTCGGGATTCCACTGGTCGGGGAACATCTCGCGCGCATCCTCGCGGAGCACTATCCCTCGGTGGATGCGCTCGGTCGGGCCACGGAAGAAGACCTCCTCGCCATCGACGGGGTGGGACCCGAGGTCGCGCGCAGCGTGGTGGCTTTCTTTTCCGATCCGCGCAACCGCGAAATCCTGCAAGCGTTTTCCCGCCTCGGCATCGCGCCCCGGGCACAACGGGTGGACCGCGGTGGGCGCGCACCGCTGCAGGGGCTGACTCTCGTGTTCACCGGACGGCTGGAGCGATATAGCCGTGAAGAAGCCACCCGCCGCGCCGAGGCCCTCGGTGCGCGGGTGACGGGCTCGGTTTCGGGGGAGACGGACTATGTCGTGGCCGGCCCGGGTGCGGGGAGCAAGGTCGCGCGGGCCCGCTCGCTGGGCGTGCCCGTGCTGGATGAGGAGACCTTTTTGGCCATGATTGAAGAAGAGGCCTGACGGGCGGCATATTCCGCCCCGGCCGAACCGGTGCGCCGGGTGGTCCGCGGAGGATATTCGGTCACCGGTGTGCAAAGAGCACGGGTGAGGGGATATCCCGGAGGGGGATGACGACATGTCGCAAATACTGGAGACCTATCGAAAGAAGCACCCGGCGAGTGAACGGATGTACGACGAGGCTTGCGAAGCGCTGCCGTCCGGGTTGGCCCACGATAACCGTCGGGTCACGCCCTTTCCGATTTACATGGACCGGGCCGAGGGGGCATACAAGTTTGACATCGACGGCAACACGTTCCTCGATTTCGTGATGGGGCATGGTTCGTTGTTGCTCGGCCACCTGGACGCCGACGTCTGTGCCGCCGTAAAGGCCCAGCTGGAACGGGGTACGCACTACGGTGCCGGTCACCGTGGCGAGGTCCGTTGGGCCGAGGCGATCAAGGCGCTGGTTCCCGGGGCCGACCGGGTCCGGTTCACCTCGTCGGGTACCGAGGCCACGTTGCTCGCGCTGCGCCTGGCGCGCACCTTCACCGGCAACGAGAAGGTCGTCCGGTTCTACGGCAATTTCCATGGCTGGCATGATTACCTGATATCCGGAAGCAAACCCCCCTTTTCCCTGCCGGGATCCACGGGGTTGCCCGAGGAGGTGGAAGCCCTGTCCATCCACCTGCGCGCCGGGGACATCGAGGCGGTGCGAGCGGTATTGGACCAGGAGGACGTGGCCGCGGTAATCATGGAACCGACCGGGGGTACACAGGGGAAGGCGCCGGTGTCGGCGGAATTCGTGCGGGAACTGCGCGATCTCACCTTTCGCCGGGGCGCATTGCTCATTTTCGATGAGGTGGTTACCGGCTTCCGCGTATCCCCGGGTGGTGCCGCCGCCGCGATAGGGGTGACCCCGGACCTGACGGCCCTGGGCAAGATCGTCGCCGGTGGGCTCCCGGGGGGAGCGGTGACCGGGCGGGGATCGTTGTTTGCACCGCTGGAGTTCACCGGAGACGCCGGCCGCGATCGTTATTCGCGGGTGGCCCACCCGGGTACGTATAATGCCAACCCGCTCAGCGCAGCCGCCGGGGTCGCATGCCTCGAAAAGATCGCCGATGGCGAGGCACAGCGTTATTGTGATGAACTGGCCGACCGATTCCGCGCCGGGATGACGGAAGTCCTCGAGCGCCGTGGAGTAGATGGCTGCGCCTACGGGGCGTCTTCCATCCTGCATATCGCCGCGGGCGTGGAGATTCCCCGCGTCTCGAGCCCCGGGGAATTGGCGGAATTCGACCCGGCCATGCTGGTCAAGGGCATGGGCCCGCGGCTGGTCCACTTCCGCCGGGCCACCATCAACCACGGACTCGATTTCATGGGCCCGACCGGTTTCGTCAGTACCGCGCACACGGAGGCCGACATCGAGCGGGCCCTGGAGGCCTTCGACGGAGCCGTCGCCGACCTGGTAGCCGAAGGAGTCTTCTAGGTCGGGCAAAGTGCCGACACGAGATGGGTGTGGCATTTACGCCCCGGTATACCGCTTCTCCTCGAAGCGTACCGGGGCGTTTTCGGGCGCATCAATCCCTTTGGTGCGATCAGCGATCGAAGGGGGCGTCCTCGGAGAAACCGTATTTTTCGACGATCTCCCGGTTCCGGTGATATCCCGCCTGGAGCCGCTCGAGTAGCGCCCCGGTGATCTCGTAATCGGCGGGATCCCCCTCGAGGACCTCTCGAAGCGGGAGAATCCGGTGATTGTGCGAGCGTTGTACCCAGGTGATCTCGTAGTCGACGTTCTCCAGCCAGGTTTCTCCGGTCTCCATATCCTTGGACACTTCGATATCGAGGAGCTTCCCGTATTCCACCAGTTCGGTCGGGTTGGCGTGCATGTTTTGGTTGGAGATGAAGTTCCCCATGGAATAGGTGACCAGGGTCGGTCGTACGTTTCCATCCTCGTCTTCGTTGAAGAACCACTCCATGGGCTGGATGACGTGGGGATGCCCACCTAGGATCAGGTCCGCGCCCGCGGCGGCGAGGGCTTCGGCCACGTCGCGATTGTGGGGTTGGGGTTCGGTACGATACATCTCGCCCCAGTGCATGGCAACGGCGACCAGGTCTGCGCCGGCTTCACGGGCCCGATGGATGTCTTCTACGATCGGGTCTACCGTGTGGAAGTAATCGATGTAATTGACCGCGTATTCGTGCCCCTCCGGGATGGGGATGGCGTTGGTGCTGAAGGTCCAGGACAAAAAGGCCACCCGGATGCCGTCGGCCTCGACGATGACGGGTGTCTCCTGTTCCGCTTCATCGAGGTGGGTACCGAAGGTTCCAAGCCCGGTGCCCCGGACGTTCTCCAGTGTCTTCTTCAGGCCCTCGAGGCCGCGATCGAGGGAGTGGTTGTGGGCCTTGGAGACGAGGTCGAAACCGGCCTCGTAGAGGGCCTCGGAGAGTTCCACGGGCGCGTTGAAGCAGGGGTACCCCGTGTAACCCTGGTAACCCCAAAACGAGATCTCGGGACCGGCCTGGCAGGTCTCCAGATTGCCCACGGCGATGTCACCGCGCCGGATGTAAGGCGCGATTTCCGCGAAGCTCGGGGAGAAATCGTATCTTCCATCGCCCTGGTAGGCCCCGGTGATCTGGGGGCTGTGGGCGGTGATGTCCCCGGCGGACACGATGCGGATGGTCCGGATGTCCGGTTCGGGTTCGGGTTCCGGTTCTGGCTCCGGCTCGGGTTCCGGTTCCGGCTCCGGCTCGGGTTCCGGCTCCGGATCCACCGTCTCGGCCGGCTCTTCTTCGGGCTCGGACCGGGATATCAGGTCGACGGCGCCCTCCAATCCGCCCAGACCGTAAAAGGCGAGTAGCACCACGATCGCGATGCCGGCCACCAGCGCATATCGCCGCATCCTATCTCCTCCATCCATTGCGATCGTCCGACGGGAGGCACCCTGTTTGTCCGCCTCCTCTATATACCCCGACGATGCCGGGCTCACGCGGGTTCCTGCGGGCGCGGGGATATTCCCCGTTTCGTGAGACCGGGGCGGCAAGGGCTGCATCCTCTTCCCGCCCCGGTGCAGGTGAGGGGTCTATCGACCCGTGGATACACTCACGTCGTCCAGCAGCACATGGGGAAAGAGGTTCGAATATCGTTGCTCCCGTTCGCGCGAGAGGGCGATGAGGGCATCACCGAGCGCCTCGAACACGTCGATGTAGATCATGCAATCTTTCACCCGACCCACCACTTCGCCGCCCTTGACGTGATAGCCCAGGTTGACGTTGCCGCTTACCTTGCC
The DNA here is from genome assembly GCA_003552525.1 of Clostridia bacterium. Classification (GTDB taxonomy): domain Bacteria; phylum Bacillota; class Sulfobacillia; order SLMV01; family SLMV01; genus CSSED11-154. The sequence continues at coordinate 15,022 of PUNF01000197.1, forward strand.
CGCGTAGGGATTGGATCCCCAGGCACCCATCAGCGAGAGGACGAGGAGCCCGTCCTGTACCGACTCGACCATGTCCTCCACGGGCATGTCCCCGGCCGAGACCACCAGGTTGCTCGGGGAGATCCCCGGCATTGAGCCGGTCCCGCCCCGGAAGCCGTTCCCGGTCGCCGGGGTTCCCAGGCGCGCGGCCGTCCTGAGGTCGGTGAGGAAGTTCTGCAATGTCCCGCCGGAGAGGATCGGGGTCACCTGGGCGGGTACGCCCTCGTCATCCCACGCCGTGGTGCTCGTGCCCTCCGGAAGCAGGCCATCATCGATCAGCGAAAAGCGGGGATCAAACAGCCGTTCCCCGATACGGTCCCGCCAGGGCGAGATGCCGCGGTCCACCGCATCCCCGTCGGCGCAGGCCAAGAGGGGACGCAGGATGTCGGTGAGACAGGTCGGCGCGAAGATCACGGGGTAGCGGCCGTCGGCGGGTGTCGAGCTCCGGGCGGCGGCCTCCATCTGCCAGAGCACGGAGTCGATAATGGGTTCGATCTCTTCCACCAGCCGATATCCCCCGGCCGATTCGCCCGTGTGCAATAGACCCTCGTCGGTGATCAGTGTCGCGCCGCATCCGACGCCATAACCCGTCCCCGAGTGCAGAAGGTCCAATCCGCTGGTGTTGAGGAGACGCACGGTACCCAGGCTGCGACTCACACCGGCACCCACCTGGGCGTCGGGTTGGTATTTTCGGATGGTCTCGATCATGTGTCGACCGGTATCGAGCATGGCCCGCGCGGGCAGTTCCGCGATGCGGGCATCGAAGGTGTGTACCTCGGGGTACGCGGTCGGGCCGGGGAAGCGAAAATCGATCTCGGAACCGTGGCGGGCGACGGCCCGGGCCCGTTGTACCAGCGCATGCCCCAGGCCGGGACCGGTACCGGCGGCGAACCCGACCCGGCCGTCCTCGACCAACCGCACCGCGAAGCCGGTGCGGGTGGAAGACTCCATCATCTTCAGCGCGTTATCCTCATAGCGGACCGGTTCGCGCTCGGAGCCCGCGCAGAACACTTCGCCCTCTAAGCCATGTTGTCGCAGGAGGCCCAGGATTTGTTCGCCCTCGTCGTGCCAGTGTCTCATTGGGAACCCCCTCCAACGGTGACGTTCTGTATCCGGATGTGTGGCGACCAGTGCCCAACCGGCAGCGGCGACTGATCTCCCTTGCCGCAGCCACCGGGACTCTCGTGGCGCCCGAGCTCCCGGCCAATCATGTCGATGTTTTCGAGGGTGTGGAACACGTTCCCGGTCAGGGTCACGTCCCGCACCAGGCGCGTGGGTTCGCCGTCCTCGACCAGGTACGCCTTCCCGGCCATGAAAGTGAACATCTCGTCGTCGGTCTGTCCGCCGTAGGGACTGACCACGTAAAGGCCGCGCTTCACACCGGAGAATAGGTCCTCGCGGCTTGCCTGCCCGGGGGCGATCTGGGTGTTTCGCATGCGGCATATCGGGGGGTGTCGGTGGCTGAGGGCACGCGCGCTCCCGGTGGGCGCCTCCCCCATGGTGGCGGCCGATTGCCGCGAGTGCAGCCGGCCGACCAGCACGCCCTCGCGGATGAGGTCCGCGCGCGTCGCCGGGACGCCCTCGTCATCGTAGCGGAGGAAACCGCGGGATCCCGGGGTTTCCCCGGTGTCGAAGATGTCCAGGTGGGCGGGGCCGAAACGGCGGCCCAGGGTCATCATTTCCCGCATGCGCGGGTTGTCCATCAGGTCGTCCGCTTCGCTGAGGTGGCCGAAGGCCTCGTGCACGAAGACGCCGGCCATCGGTGGGGCGGCGATCACGGTGTAGCGACCCCCGGGGACGCCCGGGGCGTCCAGCAGGTGGACGGCGGTATCCACCGCTTCGTCGATGGATTCTTCCAGCCCCTCGGTTACGGCATAATCGGTGGAACTGCCGAAATAGGCATTACCCATTTGCGTATCGGCACCCCGGGTGGCGATGGCCACCAGCGCGCCCTGGATATCGAGCTTGGTCTGGTCCACCAGGGTACCCTCGTTGTTGGCGAACACTAGGCGCGTCTTTCGATCCCCGTAGACGACCTGCGTGCTGCCGACTTCCTCCGCTGCCTCGAGCATGCGCCCATTGTACCCTTCGAACCGGGCGATCTTTTGGTCCAGGGAGATGGTCCTCGGGTCCAGGGCGATCTCGGGGGTGTACGTGTCACGGACGACGTCCACAGGGGCCAGCCGCACCGGTGCTTCCCGTTCTTTCGCCGCCAGTTCCCGGTAGAGCTTTTTCACCCGGCCCCGCTCCCCCGGATGGATGTGGCGGAAGTAGGGGGTCCCGGCCAGGTCGGCCGCCCCTCCTCCGCC
>PUNF01000100.1 GCA_003552525.1 Clostridia bacterium
CTCCTGGCGCAACCAGCCCCGCGTAGAAACGCGGCCGTCCCGGCAATCTAGACCCACGACCACGCGTTCGCCAAACTCCCCAAGTAATCGGCGGCGCAAGCACGGATCTTCGACGGCGACCGTGCCGATGACGACGCGTCTCGCCCCGCTGTCCAGTAAGCTGCGTACGTCCTCGTACGACCGTATGCCTCCACCCACCTGGACGGGGATCCCTCGCCCGGCCATCGCCTCGACCACGGCCGCATTGGCTCGCCCCCCCTCCCTGGCACCATCGAGATCGACGACATGTATCAGTGGTGCACCTTCATCGAACCATGCCTCGGCGACAGCCAGCGGATCATCGGAGAAGACCTCTTCCCGCGCGAAATCCCCCTGCATGAGACGCACACAGCGGCCATTCCGTATATCGACGGCAGGATAGATGTCCATCAGATCAAGCCCCCGGTTCCTTCTCCCGCTAGGATGCCGCGCGCATAATTATCGAGAAAGCGAAGGCCTACCACACCACTCTTCTCGGGGTGAAACTGTGTGCCCAGGACGTTACCGCGAGCCAGGATTGCAGCGAACTTCGTTTCTCCATAACGGCAAGTGCCCACCACCGCCCCGGGGTCTGCATTCGCATCGAAATAGTATGAGTGCACAAAATAGAAGTACGGGTCAGCGGGTAAACCAACGAACAGGGCCTCGTGGCCCATCGTTTGTACGCGATTCCACCCCATGTGCGGTACTTTCATCCCGCGTCCGAAACGGTGCAGTTCCCCGTGGAACATCCCGAGTCCCTCGGCCCCGCGGTGACTTTCTGCGCTCGTAGCGCAAAGGAGTTGCATACCGAGGCAAATTCCCAGCAACGGCACTTCGGCATCAATCATTGCGCCCAGGGTACGGACGAAATCTCGCCGGTGTAGGGCATCCAAGGCTCGGTCAAAGGATCCGACCCCCGGCAATACGACGCCGGTTGCATTGGACAATCCGGATGGGCGATCGACAAGCCGGACCGGATGCCCAAGGTGTGTAAAGGCATTATAGACGCTCGCGAGATTATTGACCCCATAATCGATTACCGCAATGGTCCCAGCCATTTAGACCGGCCTCTCGACGATGCCTTTGGTCGAAGATGCCGAGTCCGTCCGCTGCGCAACGGCCTGGCCGAGCGCAATCCCGAGGGCCTTCCAGGCGGCCTCGAGTACATGATGCGCGTTGTGGCCCGATACCATCCGCACGTGCACGGTCATCTTTGCGTTTTGCGCGAGCGCCTGGAGAAAGTCTTCGAAATTCTCAGTGTGAAACGTGCCGAAGGATCGAGGGGAAAGTTCCATGTCGAGCGCGAGGTATCCGCGCCCACCGAAATCTACGGCCACCATCACCAGCGCCTCGTCCATGGGCACCGCGGCAAACCCGAAACGCACCGGCTGTTCCGGTCGACCCCGTCCGAGTACACGGCCAAGCACGATCCCAACGTCCTCTATCAGGTGATGGGCATCAATCTCCACGTCTCCCGTAGCCCTCACGTTAATGCCGAGCCCCCCGTGAGTCGCCATGGCTTCGAGCATGTGGTCGAAGAAGGGTACGCCGGTCTCAATCGCCGCCGGCTCCTCTCCTTTCGGATCCCATTGCACGACGACACTTGTCTCAGATGTTACCCGTTCTTCTCGCACGGTCATGCTTGCTCTCCTCCCATATTATGCAGAGCACGAACGAATTCGGCATTTTCCTCAGGTAAACCCACGGATACGCGAAGGCAATCCGCGAGTTCCTCGACTCCGTCAAAGCGCCGGATCGCGATACCGCCCTCTTCCAGCCGGTTCCAAAGCGACGAAGCATCGCTACCATAAGCCGCGGGGTCCACGCGAAACAACAGGAAGTTCGCCTCACTGGGAAAAGGGTGGAGACCGCGAACTCCCTCGATCAGATCGCATAGCTTATCCCTTGACGAACACACCCAGTCCACGGTCTCCAACTGGTCTGCGAAGCCTCTAAGTACGACCTCGGCCACCACCTGCGTATACACGTTCACGTTATACGGCGGCCGGGCCCGGTCAATGCGCTCCACGGTATCCGGATGCGCCACGCAATACCCCACACGTGCTCCCGCGAGCCCGAACCCCTTCGATAAGGTCCTCAGCGAGATCACGCGTGGATCGCCGTGGACATAATGCAGGTGATCACGCGAAGCAAACTCCACGTATGCCTCGTCCAATACGACCGCCTCCGCACCAGCTTGCAGTGCCGTTTCGATCGCGTGCTCCGGGAAGTATCCCCCCGTGGGATTGTTGGGCATACAAAGAAATACCAGCGCCCCTCCACCCGTGGTCGCGTCGGCGAGAGCGTCGAGCGAAAGACGAAAATGTTCATCGAGGGGCACTTCGCATACTCCAAGCCCAAGATTCTTCGCCACGACGCGATACATACCGAATGTCGGTCGTGGCACAACGATACGCCGCGCCACATCACGAAAACCAGCCATGAGCGCGATCATTACCTCGTTGGATCCGCTGCCGACTACGACCTGGTCGGGATCCAACCCGAGATAGTGCCCGAGACCATTGCGCACGCCCCTTGCCGTGTTATCCGGATATCGCGCGGGATCGATCCCCTGCAGGGCCTGGGCCACTTCATCCCGCAGGGAAGATGCCACCCCATACGGATGTTCGTTCGCATCCAACTTGATACGGACCGAGTGGGAGCGCACGCGATAATGGCTCATGACTTCTCATCTCCACGTGCACGTGCTGCGCGGCCGTGCCCGGTCAGTCCCTCGACATCCGCCAAGTAAGCAGTGTATGGAGCCAGCCGGGCTGCTGCATCATCCGCGAGGTAGAGATAACTAGAACGCCGAAGGAAGTCATCGACCCCGAGCGCGGACGCATATCGCGCCGTCCCGGCCGTCGGCAAGACATGATTGGGGCCGGCTGAATAGTCCCCAAAAGACACCGCCGCGGCAGCCCCGAGGAAGACGGCACCGGCATCCGTAACCCGGGCCAGGTCCCTCCATGGATCACGCGTCTGGATGCTGAGGTGTTCGGGTGCCAGCGCGTTCGACAGCGCCCACAAAGCATCTTCCTCTCCGACCGCGACGCCGCCCCAGTCGGACATCGCCTTCCGGATGATTTCCCATCGCTCGAAGGTTGGGCCCTGCTCCTCGATCGTCTTCAGGACTGCCCTTGCCATGTCGAAATCGGTCGTCAAAAGATATACCCTCGCCTCCGGATCGTGCTCGGCCTGAGCCATGAGATCCATCGCAACGAGCGCGGGATCGGCCGCTTCATCACACACAACGACCAACTCGGACGGGCCCGCGATCCCGTCAATGCCGACGCGGCCAAATACCTCCTTTTTCGCCGCCGTGACATAACTATTGCCGGGTCCCACAATCTTGTCCACTGCTCGCATGGTTTCCGTCCCGAAGGCCATCGCACCAATCGCCTGCACACCTCCGACACGATATATCTCCGAGATGCCAAGCATTGCTGCAGTAATCAACACTACTGAGGAAATCTCTCCATCGGGCCCCGGCGGAGAGCAAACCACGACCTCACTCACACCGGCTACCTGCGCGGGTATCGCACCCATGATAAGGGACGAGGGATAAGCAGCGCGGCCGCCCGGCACGTAGATACCTGCACGCTCGAGTGGCCGCAAGAGTTGCCCCGCCACGCAGCCCGGCGAATCCATGGTAACGTATCCCGGCCGGACTTGTTCCTCGTGGAATGCGCGAATTCGCGCCACAGATACCTCGAGCGCCCTCAGCAGCATCGGGTCAGCGGAATCAAGGCACGCGGAGAGCCTCTCTTCCGGGACCCGCACCTTTTCAGGAGGCACCCGCGCACCATCGAAGCGTTCGGTGAAGCGGGCAACCGCTCGATCCCCTTCCATGCGGACGGCATCCAGGACTTCTCGCGCGGCGTCTGCCACCCCGGGATCGAGCTCCGGATACCGATCCCCCCTCAGGAACCGGTCTTCAAAGGCATCTGTCGTCAGGACTTCAAGCACGTGCTCCTCCTCCTTCTGACTTCTTCTGTGAACGGATATCCCCGAGAAGATTCGTGATACGTGGTCGCACCTTCATGCTCACGGGGTTCACGATCAGGCGCGCAGTAATCCTGGCGACTTCTTCAAGGAGAACCATCTCGTTGGTCTCAAGGGTTTTCCCGGTGCTCACCAGGTCCACGATGACATCGGCAAGGCCAACCATGGGCGCCAGTTCCACGCTTCCCCGCAGTGGAATGGCGCGAACCGGCAGACCAAGATGCGAAAAGTGCCGTTCGGCAATATTGGGATACTTCGTGGCCACCCGCAACATATCGCCCCGGGAACGATAGAAGTCCTCCGGACAAGGATAGTCGGCAGACACGCGGCTGGGTGCGGCGACCCCCAGGCGGCACTCGCCAAAGCCTAGGTCCAGCACTTCATACACGGATAGGTCAGCCTCCATGATGACGTCTTTGCCCACGATACCCACGTCGGCCGCACCTTCCGAAACGTAGGTGACGACATCCGACGGGCGCACAAGCAGATACCGAACGCCCAAGATCGGATCATGCTGCACCAGTGCGCGATCCGGCCAGTCCGCATCTTCACGGGCAAGGCCGACCTCCGCCAAAAACTGCCGCGAGGGAAACTCGAGGCGGCCCTTTGGAAGCGCGATATTCACCAGGTCCTTGCTAGCGGCCTCGTTTCGGAACAACATCATTCAACCTCCCCGGCTACTGGGGATACCTCGCGCGGTTGGCCATCCTCGAGATAGAGGTAATCAGCACCCCGACACCGTGCACGGGCTATACCGGCCTCTTCGGTAGGTGATGCGGCGGTCTCGAGGATCACGCGAAAACCATTCGCACGCAGCTTTCGGGCCAAATCTGCTCCCTGGTGCGATGATTCGGAAGGGACCAGTACAAGACAAAGGGGCTCGAGCGGTTCCGCGGCCCCATTCATCGCGGCGGCGGACTGCACCGCATGAAGGTCAACGGCGAATCCAGTCGCCGGTTCCTCGACTCCAAAGCGTCCCATGAGCCCATCATAGCGACCGCCCCCGCCCAGGAGATCTCCCGTGTCCGGGCAATATACCTCGAATACCGGACCCGTGTAGTAGTCCAACTGCCTCACCAGGGAAGGATCGAACCCTATGTCTTCGGCCGGCGCGACCTGGAGAACCCAGTCGAACAACGCTGCAATTTCGTCCATCACCCGATCACCGACCCCCGCGGAGGCCAAGCTATCCAGCTCGTCCGGGGCAAGGGCCCCGCGATACGGCAACAGTACCTCCGCCCGCTGGGCATCTACGGGTCCCAGCCGGGACAGGATTCCTTCCACTGCAACGATATCTCGCTGTGCCAGCGAAGTGCGCAATTGCTCGGCTCGATTATGTTCGAGGCCCAACGAAGACGATATGTCTGTCAGTACGCCAGTGTGGCCAAGATTCACCTGGTATCTTTCGATTCCAGAAGCCACGAGGACCTCGCAGCAAAGGCCCACCATTTCGGCATCGGCAACTGCACCGGCGCCCCCGAGCAACTCTGCTCCGGCCTGGAAGAACTCACGATCGGATTCACTCCGCCGAAAGAGACGCGAAAAATAGCATACTCGCAATGGTCGCTGCCACTCGACGCGGCGTCGGGCCGCCATGGAGACGATCGGTGCAGTCATTTCCGGGCGCAGCACCAGGATCCGCCCGCCTTCATCGACGAGCTTATATGCCACATCCTCGGCCGTGCTGCCCGCAGTCCGGAGTGTTTCGTAATCCATCAGCACCGGCGCATCGGTCTCGCGATATCCCCAGCGACGGAACACCGCCCGCATCCGTGCTTCCACGTCGCGACGTGTCTCGGCTCTGGTCATCTCGTGCATATCAGGCACAGGGACAAGCCCCTCTCGCTTTATGGCTTTATTTAGATAAAGAACTAAAGATGTCACCCACTATACCGAACGCGGAGGGAAACGTCAACGGGTGGTAGCTTAGTGGATATCGGTTTCGTCGCGGGCCTTTGGATCCGGTAGTCGCTCGATCGCAAGGGTGTACCCTTCGGCACCGTAAAGAAGAAAGCGCTTGATGCGGCTGATGGTGGCGGAGCTCATCCCCGTCTCGGCTACGATGTCTTCATACGTCGCACCATGATACAGCATTTCAGCCGCGCGGAAGCGACTGGCGAGTGTCTTTATCTCTCCAATCGTGCAAAGATCCTCAAATAATTGATAGAACTCCTCCAGGGTTTCCAAGTGCATCATTGCCGTAAAGAGCCTGTCCGTTGCCGGGCTTCGAAGCCGCTCATCATAGGACATCCTTTGTTCCCCCTCCCAGGTCGGCATGTCTGTTCTGCATAAAAGGGCGGGATTCCTTTACTCGGATCGCCTGGTGAACACCACGATCTCGCGACCCACCTCGTCACCGGGTATCCGATACGCGTGACGCGCATGCAGATCTAGCGGGCTCGTGCGAAGGTAGCGCTCTGCTTCGTGCAATTCGCGATCCACGTCGGGGCCCCGGTGTAAGACCAGGGCCCCCCCGGGAAGCAGTAATGGTTCCGCAATCGAAGCGAATGTTGCGAGGGATGTCACCGCGCGCCCGGTGATGATGCTCGCGCACGGGGCATAATCCTCTGCCCGCCCCGCGATGACACGTGCGTTTGGTATGCCCAGTGTGTGCACCGCCTGGAGCAAGAAACCCGCCCGTTTCGACTGGCTTTCCGCCAACACGACCTCCCAGCTTCTTCGGACCATCGCAATCACCAGGCCCGGAAATCCACCACCACTGCCGATATCGAGCACAACGGGTGGTGTCGACGCAACGAGGTCATCGATGATAGATACTGCCACCAGAGAATCGGCCATATGGCGAAAGAGCAGTTGCTGCGCCGAAGCGTCGGCAACGACGCGTATACGCATCCCGGGACCTCTAACCAATTCGAGGTGCCTCGCGAGGCAATCGGCGGCATCCGCATCCACGCTACAGCCGACCGCATCGGCGGCGGCAATGACATCGGTCCGTTCAATACTGCCCAGAGCGCGCACCCCCGCTTCCCGAAATCCACACCAGCAATACCGACACGTCCGCCGGCGAAACCCCGGGAATCCGCATGGCTTGGCCGAGGGAGCGTGGCCTAACGGCCTCGAGCTTTTCCCGACCCTGTGCAGATAGCCCCGGGACTTGCGAAAAGTCTACATCGGCGGGAATCCGGCGATTCTCCGAACACATAAATCGCTCGACCATGTCCTGCTGCTTCTCGATGTACCCGGCATATTTGATCCGAATCTCGACCTCCTCTATCACAGAGGGTGCGATCGCACGCGCAGCCTTCGCTGCCCGCGTAAGACCCGCGTAATCAACCTCGGGCCGGCGGAGCAACGACTCGAGACTGCTCACCTCGCGAAGCGGGGAGGTACCCACCTCGCAAAGGTACGCGTCGACGTCGGCCTCGCCCGGGTTTAACCGAGATTCGCGAAGCCTTGCAATCTCCTCTTCGACCAGCTCCCACCTGCGTCGCATACGCCGATAGCGCTCTCGGTCGACGGAGCCCCGACGGTACCCCTTCTCGGTGAGACGAAAATCCGCATTGCCTTGACGCAACAACAACCGGTATTCTGCCCGCGCAGTCATCATCCGGTAAGGCTCTTCAAGACCCCGCGTGACAATGTCGTCGATGAGAACGCCGGTGTACCCCTCCGACCGCGGGATGATGAGGGGTTCCTCGCCGCGTATTCCGGCTACGGCGTTCACCCCGGCCACCAAACCCTGGCATGCCGCCTCCTCGTAACCGGAGGTTCCGTTGATTTGGCCCGCGGCGAATAGCCCCTCGATCCCCCGCACTTGCAGCGTGGCGTCGAGTTGCCGGGGATCGAGATAGTCGTATTCGATGGCATAACCGGGCCGTACGATTTGTGCGCGCTCAAGTCCTTCAATGGAATGAAGGACCTGTTCCTGGACATCTTCCGGCAGACTGGTCGACAGACCGAGAACGTAGAGCTCGCGGCTGTCGTATCCCTCCGGCTCGAGGAATACCGGATGCGCGTCTCGATCCGGGAAACGCATGATCTTATCCTCTACCGAAGGACAGTGCCGGGGTCCGGCACCCTCGATGGATCCATCAAAGAGCGGCGCGCGATGGATGTTGGCCCGAATCAAGGCATGTGTTTCGGGGTTGGTCCGGGTGAACCAGCAGGGCAACTGTTCGGGTGTATGACAAAGCGGTTCGGTTCTCTCCGGATCGTGCACGGGAGACAAGAAGGAGAAAGCGCGCGGTTTTGCGTCACCGTCTTGGCGCTCCATGCGATCGTAATCCACGGTATCTGCGCGTATCCTCGGCGGCGTCCCGGTCTTAAACCGGGCCAGCCGCAACCCCTGGCTCACGAGATCCTCGGACAGACCACGCGCGGGCAAGAGGCCTCCAGGGCCGGAGTCATAGGCGTAATCGCCAGTAATCACGCGCCCCTCGAGGTACACGCCGCAGGCAAGAACAACCGCTCGGGTCGGAAATCGAACCCCGGTGCGGGTGTGCACTGCCCGGACAACACCCCGATTTACCTCAACACGATGAATCATGCCCTGGCGTACGGTTAAGCCCTCTTGGGACATGACGGTTGAGAGCATCCTGCGGGCATATTCCCTCTTGTCTACCTGTGCCCTGAGTGCGCGGACGGCTGGACCCTTTCCGGTATTTAGCACGCGCATCTGCAGTGCACAAGCGTCTACCGCGCGCCCCATCTCGCCCCCAAGCGCGTCGATTTCGCTTACGAGCTGTGCCTTGGCCGGCCCTCCCACCGCGGGATTGCAGGGCATGGCACCGATGCTTTCGAGATTCAGCGTCAGGAGAAGGGTGCGGGCACCCATGCGCGCAGCGATTAACGCCGCTTCACAACCCGCGTGGCCGCCGCCCACGACGACGACATCATACCGAGACTGCTCGATCATCGCTCTTCCCTCCTGACGACTTTCGGTCCATGCTACTTGCCGAGACAGTAATTCGCAAAGATCGTGTCCAACAGGTCTTCTGTGACCGACTCGCCGGTAATCAGTCCGAGGTGCTCAACCGCTTCCCGAAGATCAATAGATGCGACGTCCACGGGCATCGAGGCGTCCAGCGCGCCCACAAAAGTGGCGAGGGATTCCCTGGCAGATTCGAGCGCCCGCTCGTGACGCGCACTCGTAATCGTGACCCCTTCCTGGCCCGCCCCGGGATCGGCGCTTCCGAGCACGCGGCGCACGATACAGCGCGCAAGGCTGTCAATACCCGTACCCAACAAGGCAGATACCCGGACCACCGGCGCATCCGGAAGCAGCCTTCCAACGGCATCTCCCTCGACTGCCTCCACCCGATGATCGACCTTATTCACCACGACGATCGGCGCACCCTGCCCGCGCACGCCCGTCAGCAGTGCGCGATCTTCATCGGTAATGCCCTCGGAATCATCCAGCACGACCAGGACCAACTCGGCACGCTCCGCAGCCCTGCGCGCTCTTTCGACGCCGATACGCTCCACCCGATCTCCACCCTCGCGGATCCCTGCAGTATCGATGAGTAGTAGCGGGAGCCCATCGACGACCAGCTCTTCTTCCACGGTGTCTCTCGTGGTACCGGGTACCTCGGTCACGATCGCGCGATCTCGACCCAGGAGTGCATTAAGGAGTGATGACTTTCCGACGTTCGGCCGCCCCAATATCACGGTCCGGACTCCCTCGCGATACGCGCGCCCGCTAAAAGCCGATGCAAGCAGCGCATCAAGGTCGGCCAGGATTTGCTCACAGCCACAGCGCAAATCCGCCACTTGTCGCTGTTCAATATCTTCTTCGGGGTAGTCGAGCACAACCTCGATGGAGGCCATGAGATCAATAATCCCGCGTCGGATGCGATCGATCTCACGCCCAAGTCGTCCCTCGAGCTGCTCTAGGGCAAGGCGCCCGGCCACGCGAGATCGCGCAGCAATAAGGTCTGCTACGGCCTCGGCCTGCGTAAGGTCCATCCGGCCATTGAGAAAGGCGCGACGCGTGAACTCTCCTGGATTCGCTGGACGCGCACCGACCGAAAGAACGGCGGAGAGGACGCCTTCCACGGGGACAGGTCCCCCGTGACAGTGAATCTCGACGACGTCTTCACCCGTGTAACTCCGTGGTCCGGGCATGTAGAGGCATATCACCTCGTCAACCGGCAAGTGATCTCGCGGGTGGAAGGCCCGGCCCAGCAAGGTCCTGCGGGGCACGATATCCATCGGCGTACCATCGGAACGTCGTAGGATCTGCGCCGCCATGGTGTAAGCATCTGGTCCACTCATGCGCACGATGGCGATGCCGCCTCTTCCGGGTGGCGTGGCCACCGCGGCGATAGTGTCGCTATCGGAAGGAACCTGCTCCAGCTGCATGTGCCCTCCTCCATCTCCCTATCGGATTCGGGACAATTCTAACACGAAAAGGGGGACCGTCGGGTCCCCAGGATAACAAGTCTATTGCGGCAGACGAAGCCGTTAGCGACGCGGAACGATGACGACAAACCGAGCGGGATCGTTGCCTTCGCTATGGGTGTCCACGCGCGCATCGTCATGCAGGACGAGGTGGGCAATCTTGCGTTCATGGGGAGGCATGGGATCGAGGCGCACCTTGCGACCGGTTTCTGCAGCACGATCGGCCATGCGCATCGCAAGAGCCGTGAGATCCTCTTCGCGACGGCTGCGAAAATCCCCGGCATCGAGGAGAACGGACCGCCGATCCTCGAAGCCACGTCCGCAGATGACGTTGACCAAGTACTGAAGGGCATTCAAGGTCTCGCCGCGGCGACCAATGATCAGGCCAAGATTGTCCCCGGTGATATCGGCGCGAATGAATTCTTCGTTGGCACGGACACTAAAGTGGACCGAGGGATCAATGTGAGACAGCAGCACACCCAAGACTTCCTCGACCCGCTCCTCCTTCGCCGGTTGTAAGGTAACGCGAACACGCGACTCTCTTTGGCCGAGAACACCTAGAAAACCACGGTTTCCCTCGTCGAGCACCTCCACGGTTAGTCGAGACGGATCCACACCGAGTTCTTTCGCAGCACTTTCCACGGCCTCCTCAACGGTACGCCCGTGGCGCACGATGCTCTCCATCTAACCAGCCCGCCCCCCATCACTGGATGCAGCGGCATTATCGTCATTGCTGATGGCAATGTTCACGAAATGTTGCTGCACAACCCCGAAAACGTTGGTCACCGTCCAATACAATGCCAGCCCCGCGGGGAAACTCGTGCTGATATAGGCGATGAAGACGGGCATGCCGTACATCATGATCGCCTGGTTCCCGGCTCCCCCGGTCTGTGCAGTACTCATCTTTGTTTGCAAAAAGGTCGACAAACCGGCGAGTATGGGCAGGATATAAAGCGGATCTGGGCTCGCCAGGCTGGGTATCCATAAGAAATCAGCGCGTCCTGCGAATTCAAAGCCCCGGAGTGCGGTGAACATCGCGAAAATGATCGGCATCTGAAGCAACAACGGCAAGCAGCCAGCGAGGGGGTTCACCCCGTGTTCCTTCCAGATGCGCATGGTCTCTTCATTTTGCTTGGTGGGGTCGTCCTTGTACTTTTCCTTAATCTTTTCGATCTCCGGGTTAATCTTCTGCATCTTGGCCATGGACTTGTTCTGCGAAACCGTTAATGGCACCAGCACAAGCCGCACCAGCACGGTCAAGATAATGATGCCGACCCCGTAATTGCCCGCCAACCCACCGAAGAATACGATGGCATCGCGAATGAACTCAACGATTGCTTGCCACATACCTAGATGTCACGCCCCCCTCGGGTTAATCCCGGCATTGCCGAGATCCCCGAATATACTTTGTTCACTGTCCATTCCGGGGAGCGCTGCCCCCGGGAACGGGATCGTAGCCGGATCCTCCCAGGGGATGACAGCGCATAATCCTCCTGAGAGCCCAGATGCCCCCTTTGAGCACACCATGTCGTGATACGGCCGTGGCGGCGTACTCAGAGCACGTCGGACGGAACCGACAGCTCGGCGGAAACAGGGGAGAAATGTGAACCCTGTACGTCTCGATCACACCTACGGCCAGGCGCCGCCCCAAAACCATCACAACCTTCCAATCTTCACCTTTACTCCGGGGTTTCCCTTCTCTTCGGTCAATGTGTTGCCAACATGCATGAGAAGCCGCCGCATCTCCCGTTGTATTTCCACGTGTGATGCGGCGATGATCTTGCCCCGTGCGACAAAAACGAGATCGAGGCCCTCAACGCTTCCCGTTAGATTGCGGAATGCCTCGCGCATCCGCCGCCGTATGCGATTGCGCACCACCGCACCGCCGAGGCGTTTCCCGACGGCGAAACCAACGCGCGCCGGCCGTTTCGGTCCAGGATGGGCATAGAGAACGAGAAACCTGCCCGCAGTGGATCGCCCTTCTTCAAACACCCGGGAGAAAGCCAATCCACCCGGGAGTCTTTCCGTCTCCACGGCGGACTCACCCACCTTCGTACGATTATATCACGCGCTTGCGACCCTTTTGGCGACGGCGCTTCAGTACGCGTCGACCCGCCTTAGACCGCATGCGGCGGCGGAAACCATGGCGGCGTGCGGCTCGCTTGTTGCTGGGTTGAAATGTGCGTTTCACGACGTGAGACCTCCCAGTCGGATACTGCCCGTTAAGGCGCTGAAGGCCCGCAGCCACCCGGCCGGCGGGCCCGAAAAATTGGACGCGGATATCCCCGCGCAGACAATGGAAATTATATGGCCTATCCGGCGGAAGTGTCAACGCATACGATGCAGGGCAAAAGTGGGAAAAGTTCCCTCCAGATCCGAGAGGAAACCGGACCACGAATATAGAACAAAATGTGAAGATGGTCAGTGGGGATGGATCCAGGAATCAATCCGGTGAGGTTGCTCAACTTCGCCGGAAGCGGTAATGCCATATCCGGGAGCCTTTCTTCACTTGCGGCCGTTACAATGCCTTGGCGACCTCGATCGACGCAAGAGCGATCGACCCTCACCCGAGTGATGCTTGTTCCAAGGATAAGCGAGCTCGTAACATTAGTGGAGTATCATCAAGCATTGGCGGGACAATCCGCCAGCTAGCTTCGCCGTCGAGCCGGTGCCGGTTCTTATACGGGCCGGCTCCGTCGTCTCATATCGTAAAACCGGCACAGCGCCCGGCATTGGAGGAATTGCCCATGTCACAGGAAGCACACCAGATATGGCAGCAGGCATTGGATCGTGTGAGGAGGGATGTTCTCCGCCCAAGCTTTGAGACCTGGTTGAAGAACTCACGTGCTGTAAATCTCGACCTTCAACGCGGCCATCTCACCGTGGCTGTTCCCCACGAGTTCGCGCGAACATGGGTACAAGAGAATTATGCGCACTCTCTTGAGGAAGCGCTCACGGAAATCGTCGGGGAAGCTGCACATCTCGATCTTATCGTGACCGAAGACCAGGTGGATACGGCGGAGGAGGACGTCGAGGAAACAATCAGCCTGGTCCCCGGGAACTCGGACAATGGTACTACAACTCCTACGTCGATCACGAGTGCACTAAATCCCCGTTATACGTTCGGGAATTTCGTCATAGGGGGAAGCAACCGATTGGCACATGCTGCCAGCCTGGCCGTTGCCCAAGCACCGGCCAAAGCGTACAATCCCCTCTTTATCTACGGGGGCGCGGGACTGGGGAAGACCCATCTCATGCAGGCCATCGCACACCGGGTCATCGGAAACTCGCCGGGTGACTCCGTCGTGTACGTTTCATCGGAACGTTTTGCGAATGAACTCATAAATTCTATTCGTGACACCAAGACAGTCAATTTCCGTAACCGTTACCGGAACGTGGATGTCCTTTTGGTCGACGATATCCAATTCCTGGCGGGCAAAGAGCGTACGCAGGAAGAGTTTTTCCACACCTTTAATGCACTCCATGAGGCCAATCGCCAACTGGTGATTTCGAGCGATCGGCCTCCAAAGGAGATTCCAACGCTCGAGGAGCGCCTGAGATCGCGCTTCGAATGGGGTCTCATTTCGGACATTCAGGCGCCGGATCTCGAGACGCGTATCGCCATTCTCCAAAAGCGGGCCGGTGCGGAACAGTTGAACATACCGGATGAGATCCTTCGCTATGTTGCGGAACATATTACTTCGAATATACGTGAGCTGGAAGGTGCCCTCACCCGGCTGGTCTTCTTCTCATCGTTGCGCCAGCACCCCATCGACATGGAGTTGGCCGAAGAGGCATTGCGGGACATTCTCCCGACGGTGTCGAGCGGAAACGCGGTAACGGTCAAGTCGATACAGGAGCAGGTCGCAGCGGCAATGGACGTCAGCGTCGGAGAGATCAATGGTCGGCGCCGCACGCAGGCAGTGGCTCATGCCCGCCAGGTCGCCATGTTCTTGGCACGGGAATTAACCGATGCCTCGTTGCCTCAGATCGGGAAGGAATTCGGCGGACGGGATCACAGTACCGTGATCCACGCTTGTAACAAGATCAAAGAGCAGGTGGAACGTGATGCATCCCTAGCCGGTACCATCGACAGACTTCGCAAACAACTGGTGTAATCTGTAACCGAAATAGGCACGGGATCACTTGTCCCTGTGTATAAACTATGGATAACCCCGGTGAAAAGATGTCGATAACTCGTGGACATGGTGTGGTGGTGGATAAACCCGGGGATAATGTGGATGGGATGCCGAAGACGCCCACAGGATTTGCACAAGCGTTGCGTGCGCTGCGGAAGGAAAAACGGGGGTTCTTCACATTATCCACAGCCCTACTACGGCTGTTACTAAACTAATATATTACACTCATCATAGATTCTTAACTCCCGTAAGGAGAGGACCGTGTTCTCATGAAGATCGTTGTCGATCAATCCCAATTCCACTCCGGATTACAAATGGCCTATCGTGCCATTGCAGGGGGTACAGCACATCCGATTCTCACCGGTGTACTCCTAACGGCCCAGGAAGGTATCTTGCATCTTTCTGCGACCGATTTGGAAAAAAGCATCGAAGCCGTGATTCCCGCGGCTGTCGCCATGCCAGGATCACTGGTGCTTCCGGGTCGCGAGTTCAGCGAAATCGTGAGTCGCATACCCGGTGGTGATATCGAGATCAGTGCACCGGATGATCGGCATCAGGCGGTGGTCACCTGGCGAGCGTCCGAGTTTGTCTTGAACGGATATCCCGCGGACCAATTCCCATCTCTTCCCAGTGCAGCTGGATCGCGCGGATATTCGGTGCCTGCCTCCGACCTCGGTAACGCCCTATCCAGTACGGTATTCGCCGCTTCCAATGACGATGCCATGCCCATCATCAGTGGTGTTCGACTACGTGTTGGCGATGGCGTGATCCAGGCGACGGCCACGGATGGATATCGTATTGCGGTTTCCGAGATCGAGGCACAAACCGCCACGGGCGATGTGATGGAAGTGGCGATTCCTCGTAAGTCCATCAACGACCTTATTCGCGTGCTATCTTCGGCGGGAAGCGATGAAGAGGCGACGCTTGCCCTGGCGGACAACCATGCGTTCTTTGAGCTGCCCGGGGGCGTGAAGTTTTCGACCCTCATATTGGAGGGCCAGTATCCCGATGTACTCTCAATGGTTCCTGCCCCCGCGGACTACCAAACCCGGGCCCTCTTCGATCGAGGTGAATTTGCCGGGGCCACGGCGCGGACGGCGCTCCTTGCCGAAGATCACCGGGGAGCCAAGCCCATTCAGCTTCACGTGAAGGAAGATCGCCTCATCCTGAAGGCCAGTTCCGCCGAGCTGGGGGAGGCATATGACGAGATTTCCGCCGAGGTAGCGGGCCCTAACGTTGATATTCTTTTCCAGGCGCGCTATCTTATCGAGGGCATTCGCGCCATCGGTCGTGATCGCGTGGTGTTTCACCTCGACGACGCGGAGGGTGCCGCCAGGTTGCAGGGCGAGGATGATGAAGGTTTCTACTATGTGGTCCTCCCCATGAAGCCCAGGAGCTAGGTTGGGATTCGGAGGCGATCCGATGAATGAGCCCATCGAGGTAGAAGCAAGTTTCGACCGCCCATTGCGGCTCGATGCATTCTTGAAGATCTGTGGCGTGGCCCCTACCGGCGGGATCGCCAAGTTGATGATTCAAGATGGCATCGTGTCCGTCAACGGCAGGGTGGAAACCCGGCGCGGGAGAAACCTAGTTCCCGGCGACGTGGTCTCCGTGGATGACGAGGAAAGTTTCGTCGTCGTAGAGACATGAATAGCGCTAGACTTGTACTGGAGAATCTCTACCTGCGGGACTATCGTGGGTACAGTCAACTGGTTTTTTCTCCGGATAGACACGTCAATGTACTCGTCGGTCCCAATGCCGCAGGAAAGACGAATCTCCTCGAGGCCATCAACTACCTTTCGACGCTCCGATCCCCGCGCACGGCCCGCGATGCGGACCTTGTTCGTTGGGATGCAGTGGCCTTCTACATAAAGGGCGAATTCCGCGGTGATGGCCCGTCCCATACTCTCGAGGTT
Organism: Clostridia bacterium; assembly: GCA_003552525.1. Taxonomy (GTDB): domain Bacteria; phylum Bacillota; class Sulfobacillia; order SLMV01; family SLMV01; genus CSSED11-154. The sequence goes on from PUNF01000100.1 coordinate 16,442, forward strand.
GGTTATCGGTCGGGTCGGCGCAGGGCGCTACGCGTGGATGGGGTGCCCGTGCGTCGTATCGCGGAGTTCGTCGGTACGATCAATTCGGTGTTTTTCTCTCCCGACGATCTCGCACTGATAAAGGGCAGTCCCGGGATACGCCGCTCCTTCTTTGACGCAGAGATCGGGCAGGTAGATGCACGCTACAGGCGGGATCTCGAGGCATTTGGTCGCATCCTCTCCCAACGCAATGACTGTCTCAAGCAGCTTTCTTTCAGTCGATCATCCACTTCGTCCGCCAATGCACTCTTGGAACCGTGGGATATCCAGCTTGCAGACGTTTCCGGTCGCCTCGTCTCTCGTCGCATCGACCATGTGAACCGGTGGATGGCGTTGACCCGCAAGGTACATGCTGAACTCGTCGGGAAGAAAGAGGCCCTCGCAGCCACGTATCGAGCAGAATACCTTGATGATTCGATTTCCCTCGGCGTGAACGTTGACGAAGATGGGCTGGAGGCATCACAGGTAGGGTCGAAGCTCTTGGCGGCATTAGAAGCTGCGCGGAAAGAGGAGATCGAACGAGGGTACACGCGAGTCGGCCCCCACCGTGATGACTACCAGTTTCTCGTGTCCGATCGCATTGCCCGGATGTATGCATCGCAGGGTCAACAGCGATCCATCGCCCTGGCGCTAAAGATCGCAGAGGTCGATTGGATGCGCCGCGAGACGTCTAGTGCACCGATTCTCCTGCTTGATGATGTGCTTTCGGAGTTAGATGTTGCCCGTTCGAATCGGCTTTCCGAACTGCTCGATTCTGGATCGCAGACCCTGATTAC
>PUNF01000121.1 GCA_003552525.1 Clostridia bacterium
GATCTCTAAGTTCTTCTAAAAATTCTAAACCGTTCATCTCAGGCATCTGATAATCGGAGATCACTGCTGAAAAATAACTTTCTTCTAACAAACGAATGGCTTTTTTTGCCGAAGAAGTGGTTTCAACGGTCAGATTACCATATATGTTCTCGAGATATATTTTAGATAGTTCCCTTATATGATCATCATCATCCACCAACAATACTTTCATAATCTTAAATCAAATAAAAAAAATCCGATATAAAATTATCCCTGTAATATCAATTATGATTCAATCCAACACGTATCTTATCTGATTCTTAACTACGTACTTTCCTAATTTTTTAAAAGCTTTTTCTACGTTTTTACCTGTTTTAGCACTAGTAAAAAAGAGCGATGATTGTTTATTATATTCCTTCTTAAAACTCTTAAACCACGTTTTAGTTTCCTCTAAAGGAACTGGAACAAATTTGGGCTCTTGACTATAGACGCTTTTATAGTAATGCTCGTCAATCATGTATTCATGAAATTCATTCTTGGTTTTTTTAGAGAGTTTGACACCTTTTTTTTTCTTAAAATCAACCATTATATCTCTTTTATTACCAGTGAAAACTACAGGTATCCTTCCTAAATAGTCATATAGATCATCGATCCAATGCCCTAGGTTATCGAAGGTTTTCTTTCTAGTCAGATCGAAAACGATCAGAGCTCCTTCTGCTCCGACATAATTTGAAGAGTGTTTACCGGGCGACATGGATTTTTGTCCATATAGGTCCCATATCGACATATCCAGTCCGATATCCTCGAGAGATTTATGCTTGAGATTCACTCCTATCGTTGCAATATAGTCCTCATCGAATTCTCCCCTCACAAACCTTCTAACTAACGAGGTTTTCCCGACTGCACCGTCGCCGAGAACCAGAATTTTAGCTGTGTAATCACTCATATTTTATTCCTCCATGTTCTACCCTGACTCATCACCATCAAATGTGGCTAATAATATATAAAATCAATTCTAAGAGAATTTATCAAGTCTGGATTTTAGATTCCTCTTTCAACCTCTGGTACTTCTCTTTATACTCAGAGGCGCAGGTTTCACAGCACAGGTAATGTTTCCTGCCGTCCATATCAAGCTTTACAGGAGTTCCCTGGATAGTTTTCTTACAGTAGTAACAGTCTATATCCAGATTGGAAACTGTTTCCAGTGGTACCGTAGAAGGATCTTTCAAACAGCCTGTCTCCCTTGCTACATCCAATCTGATCACTCCTTCGATACCTTTCAATACCCGGGTTACATCATCTAGTTCATCGAGAGACTGAACTATCACTTTGGCGAATAGATCGCTCCCATCCAACTCGACCAGTTCGTTGATCTCAACTATCTCAGTGATCTTCTCAACTATCTCTTCAGACTTATGAACGTCGATCTCCATACTTACATGAAACGTGTATAACCCCAATTTCCTCGTATCTAGAACTGTTCGATACCCTTTAACGATACCCATCTTTTCTAGTTCGTCCACGATGTTACTAAATGTGGGAGTACTCACGTCAGCCTTTTCTGCTAAGGATCTCATGGATGCTCTCGGATCGTTTTGAAGGGCTTTCAAGACCTTGGTTTGGTTCTCACTCAGCTCCATATCTATAAAAAAGCGGTCATCGAACTAATAATTTACGTTTGTTAAAAGATAAATGGTCATACTTTACATCTGTAAACCGAAAGTCCAATGAATTATGAGATGCATATAGTATAGTAGAGGTGACAAATATGGCGATAGATCCCATATGCGATATGGAAGTCGACGAAGAAGAGGCTAAGTATAAAACGGAATATAAAGGCAAAACATATTATTTCTGTGCCCCAGGCTGCAAAGCTCAATTCGAAGAGGACCCCGAGAAGTATCTGTGAGAAGGGTCCTCCTAAAACCCTTTCTTTAAGAGGTGTTCAAGATGTCAAAAAACAAAAAATCCGTACCCATAGAAGGTATGCACTGTGCTAGCTGTGCACAAGCTATCGATAAATCCCTCAAAAGGCTCGAGGGGATAGAGAGTTCCAACGTGAGTTATGCATCCAAGGAAGCATTGATCGAGTTCGACGAGGAGAAGGTTGGTATGGAAGATATATCTAAAGCCGTGGAGTCCGCGGGCTACAAGTTGGCCCAGGGTGAAAGGGTGGATATGCCCATAGAAGGTATGACCTGTGCTTCCTGTACCCAGGCGGTAAAAAAAGCCCTGGAAAAACTCGACGGAGTGATCTCGGTCAACATCAATCTGACCACGGAGAAAGCCACGGTAAATTACGTTCCCGGTAAGGTACATAAGAGCGACTTCGTCAGGGTAGTTGAAAAAACGGGTTACCATGTCCCTGATACGTGGCTGAAGGGGGTTAAGGAGAAAGACAAGGTCGAGCGGGATATTGAGAAGATAGAAGGTTCGAAGAATCGAGCTTTGGTGGCATGGGGATTCATAATACCCATGCTCGTACTGATGATCCCTCACATGTTCTTTGGTATAACCGTAGGTGGTATGACATTCTACAATATAGCCATGGTGGGCCTTGCCACACCCATACTGTTCTACACTGGTAAAGAGACCTTTGTTTCCGGAACAAAGTCTTTCATGAACCTCACACCCAACATGGACGCTCTTATAATGCTCGGTTCTTTAGCGGCGTATCTCACAGGTATCATCGCGGTATCTTATCAATTCGGATACGGCCCGAACATACTCAACTACGGGGGTGTGGCAGGTATGATAATGGCATTCCATCTGATCGGTAGGTACCTGGAAGATAAAGCCACCGGTAAGGCCTCACAAGCTATAAAGAAGTTGATGACCCTGGAAGCTAAGACCGCCCGGGTGATCAGGAACGGCCGGGAGGAAGAGATCTCGGTGGAGGAGATAGATATCGGAGATATCATGGTTGTCCGCCCGGGAGAGAAGATACCCACAGATGGTGTCGTTGTATCCGGTGAGAGTTCGGTGGACGAATCCATAGCCACCGGAGAGTCCATGCCTGTGAATAAGGGGGAGGGGGATGAAGTCATAGGAGCCACCATCAACAAAGAGGGTGCACTCAAAGTAGAGGCAACCAAGGTAGGAAAAGATACATTCCTATCCCAAGTGATAAAGATGGTTGAGGAGGCCCAGGGATCCAGGGTACCCATACAGGCCTACGCCGATAAGGTGACTTCCTACTTCGTCCCTGCCATAATCACCATAGCTGTAAGTGCATTCATACTTTGGATGGTTTTCCCGAGCACCTTCCACTCCATCGTGGTTTGGGCAGAGCCGGTTCTACCGTGGGTGAACCCGGAACTGAGTGTGATCTCTCTAGCAATATATGCAGCGGTGGCGACCCTGGTCATAGCGTGCCCTTGTGCCCTTGGACTGGCAACACCCACTGCACTCATGGTGGGAAGCGGTAAAGGTGCCGAGAATGGTGTCCTGATACGCAGGGGAGAAGCTATCCAGCTCATGAAAGATGTGAACGTGATCGTACTGGATAAGACGGGGACCATCACAAAAGGTGAACCCGGTGTGACCGATGTGGTAGGAGGAGAAAAAGTGCTGAGGTACGCTGCCTCCTTGGAGGTGAATTCCGAACACCCGCTGGGCGAAGCCATCGTGAATAAGGCGATGGAACAAGATATAGAACTCGAGGAACCGGAAGACTTCGGATCGGTGACAGGCCGGGGAGTCAAGGGAAGTATACACGGCTCCGAGGTATTGGTGGGTACGCCGGAACTCATGGAAGAATACGGGGTCGAGTTGAATAAGATGGACCATTTCAGAAAACTGCAGAGAGAAGCGAAGACCGTTGTCTTCGTAGCCGTCGATGGTAAGATCGTCGGTATGATCGCCATCGCAGATCAGTTGAAAAGCGACTCGAAAAGAGCTATCCAGGCCCTTAAGGAAAAGGGACTAACTCCGGTGATGCTGACGGGAGATAATCAAGAAACAGCCAAGGCCATCGCAGATCAGGTGGGGATCACTAGGGTGTTAGCCGAGGTGATGCCCGATGAGAAGGTCGAGGAGGTCAAAAAACTGCAGAAAAACGGAGACCTCGTTGCTATGGTAGGCGACGGTATCAACGACGCTCCGGCATTGGAACAGGCAGACGTTGGCATGGCCATCGGCACCGGTA
>PUNF01000186.1 GCA_003552525.1 Clostridia bacterium
CCACCGTGGCGGGATCTGCAGCCGCTCCCGTGCCGATGGCCCACACCGGTTCGTAGGCAATGACCAGTCGTTCACCCCAGGGGAACGCGCCACCCAGCGCCGCACTCAATCCATCCAGGGGCCGGTGCAGCTGCCAGTGTATCATGGACCACCCGGCATCTTCTCCCTCGCGCGCGTCCTCTCCGACGCACAGCACAGCCTTCAATCCCGCCGTGAGGGCGGCACGCAGCTTCTGTGCCACGCGGTAGTTGTCATCACCGAAGTATCGACGACACTCCGAGTGTCCCACCAGGGTATGGGTTGCCCCGACGGCCGCGATCATCTCACAGGAAATCCCGGCGGTATAGGAACCGCCCGTCTCCCAGTGACAATCCTGCGCACCGACTTCCACGGGACTGCCCTCGACGGTCTCCACGACACCCCCGAGCTGCGTGTACGTGGGAAATATCACCACGTCCACGTCTTCCCCGGAGACACCCGAGGCCACGGCCCTCGCCAGTCGATCCGATTGATCCGTGCGAACCCCCATCTTCCAGTTGCCGCCGATCCAGGGGCGCCGAAGCGTCTTGCCGGTACGTTCGAGGAGGGTCAGTGCCGGCAGGGTATCCCCGGCGAGGTACTGGAGCGCCGCGCCTCCGCCGGTGGAAACGTGGTCAAAAGAATCCCCGACATCCAGTCGTGCGATCATCTCCACGGACTCGCCTCCGCCGGCCACCGTGCGCGCTTCGTCCTGGTCAGCCATCGCCTGCGCGATGGCTTCGGTGCCGCGGGAAAAGATGGGGATTTCCATCACGCCCATGGGGCCGTTCCAGAACACCGTCCGCGCACTACCGATGCGCGTGGTGTATCGGGCCACTGTGCGCGGCCCGATATCCACGATACTCCAGCCACGGGGCACCGCCCCGGCGTCGACCACCTGCGTCGTCGCCAACGGTGCGATCGTGTTGGCAACCACGACATCGAGGGGCATCAAAAGATCCACGTTCTTGCGTTTGCATTCGGCGATCAGGTTCCGAACCTCGGGCACCATATTGGGTTCGGCAAGGCTATTACCGACATCGCGCCCCATGGCCACGAGGAAGGTATTGGCGAGGCCACCCCCGAGCATCAGCACGTCCACTTTGTCGAGCAGCCGGCGGCACACGGTGAGCTTGTCGGAAATCTTCGCCCCACCCAGGATCGCGACGTAGGGGGAGCGCGGATGATCTCGCAGTGCTCGCAGGGCCTCGATCTCCTTGTGCATGAGCAGGCCCGCAACCGCGGGCAGGTGTTCCGCAACGCCATGGGTCGAGGCATGGGCCCGGTGGGCCGTTCCGAATGCGTCGTTCACATAAAGATCTCCAAGGTTGGCCAATTCCCGGGCAAACGCCTTGTCGTTCTTCTCCTCCCCCGGATAGAATCGAACGTTCTCGAGCAACACGACATCCCCGGGGGCCATGAGCTGCACGGCTTCCCGGGCAGCCGACCCGGTGATCTCCCCGATCAGTGCCACATCGGTATCGAGCAACTTCGCGAGCCGTTCGGCCACCGGCGCCAGGCTCAAGCGATGCACCCGCTTGCCCCCGGGGCGGCCCAGGTGGCTCATCAGGATCACCCGCGCGCCCTGTGCGCGCAAGTATTCGATGGTGGGCAGCGCCTCTCGGATGCGGGTATCATCCGTCACTTTGCCCGCGTCATCGATGGGGACGTTGAAATCCACGCGAAGCAATACCCGCCGCTCCCTAACCGCTACATCTTTCACGTGCACGATATCCACAGTTCGTCCTCCCTCGCGCCAATAAGGCGTGCTCTATTCGATACTCCGCCCGACGATCGCCGCCAGGTCCGCCAGCCTCGTGGCATATCCCATCTCGTTATCGTACCAGGCGACCACCTTCACCAGTCGCCGGTCGACGACCTGTGTCATGCCCAGGTCCACCGTCGCAGAAGCCGTATTGCCCAGGAAGTCGGAGGAGACAAGGGGCTCATCCGTCACTTCCAGGATCCCCCGCATGGCACCCGCAGCGGCCGCCGAGAAGGCGGCGTTTAACTCCCCGGCATCGGTTTCACGACCGGGGACAGCGGTAAGATCGAGCAGCGATACCGACGGAAGCGGAACGCGAACCGCGAATCCATCGAGACGCCCCACCATGTTGGGCAGGACTTCCCCCACCGCCGCGGCGGCACCGGTGGTGGTCGGGACGACGTTGGCCGCCGCCGCCCGAGCCCGGCGCAGGTCCGTGTGCGGACCATCGATCAACTGTTGGTCCGCGGTGTAGGCGTGTACCGTGTTCATAAGTCCCCGCTCGATCCCCACGAGATTGTCCAGCACGCGCACCACGGGTGCCAGGCAATTCGTGGTGCAGGAGGCATTGGAGAGTATGTGATGGCTATCCGGATCATATTGCCCTTCGTTCACCCCGATGACCACGGTGAGGTCGGGGTCTTTGCCCGGAGCCGAGATGATCACCTTGCGGGCTCCCGCCTGCAGGTGCTTGCCCGCACCCTGGCGATCGCGGAAGACCCCCGTCGATTCGATCACGAGATCCACTCCCGCCTCCCGCCAGGGGATGCCCGCGGGATCACGCTCCGAATAGAAAAGAATATTGTCGCCACCCACCCGCAGGTCACCCTCCTCCACGCGAACCTCCTCGGGCAGGGCCCCGTAGGCCGTGTCGTATTTCAAAAGGTGTGCGGAAGTTTCCACGCCAGTCAGGTCATTGACGGCGACGACCTGCACATCGTCCATCGCAAGCATTTGACGGAAGACCATTCTCCCGATTCGTCCAAAACCGTTAATTCCCACCTTCGTCACGCCGGTCAGCCTCCTTCAAAGCGATTCGGCGGTCACCGCGTCCATCAATGCTCCGGGTCGGTTCCCACCAGGTTTATGTTGACTTCCCTGACGGGCAGGGAGGTCATCTCTTCCACCGCATCCTTCACCGATACCTGGGCGGATCGAAAGTGCGGACCCATCGCCGCGGCCGGGTCCACCGAGCAAATGAGGGTGATGACGATGCTCCCGTCCACCCCCCGGGTTACGGGCGGAATCACGAGGTCCACGCCACGAATATCCTCCATCGCCCTCGAGGCGATGGCCGCCACCACGCGATCGGCGATGAAGAACCGACCGAGGGTGCTATACGTGGGACGCACCACGGATTTTTCAAATACCACGGGCTTGCGCAACACGCCACCCTGGTAGAGGAGTCGCAAGGGATTGATGATATATCCTACCAGGGTGCGAGTCACTTCGAGTGTTGGCACCGGGATCACGTGTTCTCCACGGTTTGCCCGGGTCTTTCGCGCGGCGGCGATATCCTCGGCAGAAGCGACGTCCTCGATGTTCAACCACGCGGATATGGCCGGCATCTGCAACGCGTTCACGATGCGAATGATCATCTCGCGGGATGTCCCGAGGATGATGACCTTCTCCGGCGACTCGTGGCGAAGCGCACGCCTGACCTCCCTGGCATGTTCCGGGTCATCGAAAATGGCCCGACGTACCGCGGCGACCTTCGTCTTCTCCGCCTTCGCCGACGTCCCGGCGAGGATCTTGTCCCCGCGGATAAAGAGCCCGTCATCGATGATGTACGGGGTCCCGATCTCTCCCGCCACCACCAGGGCCCTCTGACTTTTTCCCGTTCCACTCGGGCCCACCAGGGCCACGGTTTCCAAGACTACTCCGCCTCCTCGGGAGCCAGGGCGGTGCGATAGGTGCGCAGCGCACGGTACTCCTCATCGTATCCCGCATCACGAAGGATCTTCGCGATCTCGTCCAGCTGCGACACCGAGAACAATGCCCCGACATGGGGGCGTAGGGCCAGGGCCGCATCCTGCTCGGCCTCGAGGACCAGGCGCCACAACCGGGCACCCCCGGGGATGTCCCCCCGTTTCAGCTTCAACGCGCCCTCGGCGAAAGATGTCCCGAGATGGCCACGTGGGGCCGCCCTGCGCGCATCGCCCAGAAGCTCTTCACAGCGATCCAACCAGCCAGCCTCGAGGGCCATCAGTGCAGCGCGATAATGCGGGGCCGCGGGATCGGGTCCTTCGACACGAAGTTGTTCCTCGATGGCGCGATCATAATCCCCGGTCTCCTGGTGGACCGCCGCGCGCACCATGTGAAATCGATCGGCATAATACCGGCGCACGGCGTCGGGTGCATCCTCCAGGGCGCCGAGTCCCTGCTCCCAACACTGCAGGGCCGTCTCCGTATCCTCCCGGATGTAGGCCGCCTGCCCGAGGTTGAAATGGGCATCCGGATTGCTCGGCTCCTCTTCGATGACCCTTTGCCATTCCTCTTCGGCGGCATCGAGATCACCGCCCCGAGCCAGGATCTCTCCCAGGTTGACCCGCGCCCGGGTGTCCGAGGGATCGATCTCGATGGCCTCCCGCATGAAACGTTCTGCCTCCTCGATGTCGCCGGTGACCAGCAGCGCCAACGCCGCGTTGGTCCGGGGGACGGTACTTTGAGAACCCTTGCGAATCGCCCGGCGCGCCGCCTCCACGCATTCTTCGTAGCGACCCGCATCGAGGAGTGCGGCACACAGGTTATGGTGTGCGCGGAGATCGGCGTCATCTTCGTCGATGATTCCCCGCCACAATTCAATGGCACTCGCGGTATTTCCTTTCCCCACGTATGCTTCCGCCAGCGTGTGATAGATCCGGCTACTCACCGGTGGAATGTCCGCGGCACGCTCGAGCAGCTCGATCGCCTGATCCCAGTTTCCGTGGGCGGAGTGAATCCAGCCCAGGAAGTACAGGGCCCGGGCGTGCATGGGCTCCTGCTCCAATACCTTCTCCCAGTTTTGCCGCGCCCGATCCAACTCACCCATCTCCGCAAGGGCAACCGCCAGGAGGTGACGGGCATTGGTCAAATCCGACTGCAGGACCAGCGCCCGCTCGAATGCCGCTACCGCCTCACCATAATTGCCCTTCTCGAGATATACAACACCGATATCGTGGTGAAGGGCGGCGTTGTTGGGATCGTCCTCGATGGCCGCGCGATACTGGGCGAGCACCTGTTCGATATCCCGTGGTGTTCCTCTTCCCCGCCCGCCGTCTTTGGACAAAGAAAACAGCTCCCTCCGGTCGCGTTCGTTACCACTTTCTTCTTCCCCAAGCCGTGGAGGCCCTCCTCTACCGGGTCGGTCCAAGCCGGTAAACCCCGGGCCGACGATCCGGACCACAGGGGAGGGTATCCCGGAGCGCATCCACCCGGGAGAAGTCGAGGTCGGCGAGCACGACCTCTTTGTCCGATCCCCCCTCGGCCAGGACTTCCCCGTCCGGGGCGACCACGAGGGAGCCTCCCGAAAAGGTGTCGGGGCCACCCCTGCCCACTCGATTGGTGGCCACCACGTACGCCTGGTTTTCGATGGCCCGGGCCACCAGCAGGGCTCGCCAGTGGGACGCGCGGGCGCTCGGCCACTGCGCCGGGACCAACAACAAGCGTGCACCATCGATGAAGAGGTTGCGGCCGAGCTCGGGAAAGCGGAGGTCGTAACAAATGAAAATCCCGGCCGTCTCTTCGCCCAAGGCAAAAGCGTGGCACGTGTCGCCGGCCACCATGTGTCGATCTTCGTCCATTAGGCCGATGAGGTGTACCTTCCGGTACCGGTGTACCAGCCTGCCCCGGGGGTTGAACACGGGCGTAGTATTGTAGATGCCGTTGCCCGTCACCTCGGGCACGCTACCCCCGACCACCCATATCCCGTGACATCGGGCTGCATCGGCCAGCATGGCCAGCGCACCTTCGCATGCGCCGAAATCCAGGGCGAAATCTGCCGCTTCACGGCTGCCGCTATACCCCTCGCCCTCGCGCCATACGTAACCGGCAGTGAAAAGCTCGGGCAGCAAGACGACCTGCGCGCCTTGTGCGGTGGCCCGGGAAATACCATCTCGGGCCGCCGCGACATTGGTGTCCGTGTCCCCGGTCACCACGTCCATTTGTATCAATCCACAACGCATAAAATCCCCCTTAACAGATGCGGGGCAGGGGATCACCCCGCCGGCGCTCGATCACGCGCGTTCCGCCCATCGCCGTGGACATGAATGCGCGACCCTCACCCGCAGAGGCCCGTCCGATGATGGCCGGATCCCAGGGTCCTTCCGTCGACCGGATGATGTCCAGCACACGCGGGGCCCGGGAAGCATCGACGACCATCACCGCCTGTCCCTCGCAAGCGAGGTACAAAGGATCCAAGCCCAGCATGCGCGTGGCACCGTCGATCGCGTCGTCGATCGGCAAGGCCTCCTCCTCCAGCACGATATCGACCCCGGATGCCCGGGCCATCTCCGACAGCACCGTGGCCAGCCCGCCGCGGGTAGGATCCCGCATGAAACGCAGGCCCGAGCCGACTCCCTCGAGCAATCGTCCCACCAGCGGCCAAAGGGGGGCACTATCGCTCTCGACGGGCGTTTCGAAAGAGAAACCGGCCCGGTGCGACAGGACGGCAATCCCGTGTGCACCCACGCTCCCGGTGACCACGATCACATCGCCGGGCGCTATCCGGTCAAAACCCATCCGTACGCCGGGCAATACTGTGCCCACGCCCGCGGTATTGATGAACATGCCGTCGGCCGCGCCGCGCCCGACGACCTTCGTGTCGGCGGCGACCACGCGTATTCCGGCGCGGCGGGCCGCTCGGCCCATGGTATCCAGCACCCGTTCCAACACCGAAAACGGTAATCCTTCCTCCAGGATGAAACCCGCCGATAACCATTTCGGGCGGGCCCCGGTCACCGCCAGGTCGTTGACAGTACCGTGGATGGCCAGGTCCCCGATGTTCCCCCCGGGAAACTCGAGCGGAGAAACCACGAAGGAATCCGTGGTGAAACGTAGATCTTCTCCCCCGGCGATGGCGGCGGCATCCTCCCCGGCATCGAGGGAGTCATTTCCGATCCGGGGAAGGAAGACCTCCTCGATCAAAGCCCCGGTGGCGCCTCCCCCGTCCCCGTGGACCAATTCCACCACGCGTTCATCATTCATGTGCCCTACCTCCCCGGCGATAAAGGTAATGTGCAGCACAGGCGCCCTCCGAAGACACCATGCAGGGCCCGACGGGATCCTCAGGCGTACAAAAATCTCCAAAAAGTGTACACTCGGTGGGCAAGATCCGGCCGGTCAGCACCGCGGCGCAGTCACACCCGGGTGGATCCTCCGGCCAGGGACCGTCCGCTGAGATCAGCGGCTCCGCATCCCGGTGCCGGTACTCCGCGCGTAAGGACAGCCCGCTTTCCGGCACGGCTCCCAGGCCGCGCCATCGTGCGTCGGTGGCGTGAAAATACTCGGCCACGAGGGATCGCGCGGTGGCATTCCCCCGCTCCCGGACAGCGCGCGGGTAGGCATTGACGACACGGGTGCGGGCTCCCTCGATCTCGCCCACCAGGGTATCTAACCCGTGGAGCAAATCGAGTGGTTCGAATCCGGTGATCACCGCCGGGATGCCCGGGGATCGGGCCAGGAAATCGAAGGCAACACGCCCGATGATCGTGGCCACGTGGCCGGGAAGAATCAGGCCATCCAGTCCCAACGCACCACCGGCAAACAGGGCGCCCAGTGCCTCGGGGACGGTCTTTTGCAGTGAAAAGACGAAGAAGTTGTCCACACGACTCGCCTCTACCTCCCGAAGTGCCAGCGCGAGGGCCGGTGCAGTCGTTTCGAACCCCACCCCGAGGAAGACCACGAAACGGTCCGGCTCCGAGCGTGCAATGGCAAGCGCATCCGCCGGGCCATAGACCACCCGCACGTCGGCCCCGTGGGCGCGCGCGTCCGCCAGCGTCCGTCCGCCGGCCGGCACCCGTAGCATGTCGCCGTAGGTACAAAGGATGACCCGGGGGTGAAAAGCAAGGTCCAAACATCTCGCGATATCGGGTGCAGAAGTGACACACACGGGACACCCCGGGCCACTACGGAGGTCGACGTGCCGGGACAGGATCCCCCGGAGACCGGTGGATCCAAAAGCGTGGGTGTGCGTCCCACACACTTCCATTAGCCGCAACCGGCCACGCCGATCAGCGACGCGTCCCTTCAGATCCCGGATCATCTTCCGGGCCCGTATCGGATCGCGAAACCCCTTCAACATCTCGGCCAGGGGCGGTTTCAAATCCGTCACCGTAAGCCTCCTCCAGCAGGCGCAAGGTCTCCAGGGCATCTTCGGGTCGGATCGTCTCGATCGCGATGCCAGCGTGTATCAACACGTAGTCCCCCTCGGACACCCCGGGCACTAGGTCGAGGAAACACTCGCGCACATTGCCGGCGATGTCGACCCGGCCCGGCGGACCCAGGTCGATCACTCTTGCTGGTACGGCCAAGCACAATGGAATTCCTCCTCACAGGTCAGCGGCGGCGCGTACCCGTCCAACGGCGGCCTGGCCGAGGGATATACCCCCATCGTTGGGGGGAATCTCCCGGTGGATGAGGACGGAAAAACCGCCCGCCTCCAGCAACTCCACCGTCCCGGCCAGCAGCGTCGGATTCTGAAACACGCCTCCACTCAATGCTACCACAGTGCAAGAGGCCCTTTCACGCGCTGCATGGGCCCCGGCGAGGAACATCTCGCCCACGGTGCGATGGAAGTCTGCCGCGATGTTCTCGGTGTCATCGCCCCGTAGAGCCCGCTCCTGCAGGACATCCCAGAATCCGGTGAGATCCCAACGCATCACCTCACCGTCTTCGAGCAGGCAAAACGGGAGCGATGTCCTCCCCCACCCCGCGTGTTCGCTCAAAACGGCGGCTGGTTCACCCCCATAGGTGGTCTCGATGCAGAGGCCGAGGTATGCCGAGACGGCATCGAAAAAGCGGCCACATCCCGAGGTAAGGGGGGCATGGATGCCGGCCTCAAGTTGTGATCGCGCGACGCGGAGTTCCTCGGCCTGCGCTGGGAAACGACGCACGAGCGCATCGGCGGCCGCAGAGCCCGAAAAATGAAGGAGATGGGCTAGCGCCTGGCGAAGCGGCCGCTGGATTGCCCGTTCACCGCCGATAAGCGGTACGGGATCGAGGGTCACCAGGCGACGATAACCCGCGGCATCGCCGTAGAGGATTTCCATACCCCAGAGACTTCCATCCGGCCCGTAACCAGTACCGTCGGCGATGATTCCAAGGGTCGGCTGGTCGACGCCGTTTTCAACCTGGCAGGAGACGAGGTGGGCGTGGTGATGTCCCACGGGCACGCGAAGCAATCCGTGCTCGGCCTCGAGGCTCTGCGCGTGGGACGTGGTGAAATAATCCGGGTGCATGTCGTGCGCAACCACGCCCGGTTGCACCTCGAGGAGACGGATCAGGTCCCGCATTTCTTCCCGGTATGCCGACTGTGCTTCCGCATAGGTGAGGTCACCGGCATGCGGGCCGACGAAGGCATAATCGTCGTCCAAAAGACAGGTGGTCACCTTTTCCTCGGGACCGAGGCCGATCACGGCGGGACCCGCCTTTCCCCGGAAAACCAGCGGTCGCGGAGCATAGCCGCGGGAACGACGGTAGGGGATCGGCCGCTGCACAGAAGAAGCGTCGAAACGCCAAACCGAATCATCGACCCGCCGGAGGATCTCTCGGTCGTGTACGAGGAATACATCGGCGATCCCACCCAGTGCGCGGTATGCCTCGGCAACGTCCGTGATCAGTGGCATCCCACGGCGATTTCCGCTGGTCATCACCAGCGCGCGCGGTCCGTCCCAAAATAGCATCACGTGCAGCGGCGTATAAGGCAACATCAACCCGATGGACGCCATCCCCGGTGCGAGGCCCTCGGCCAAAGCAAGGGGGGAATCCGCGCGCCGCTCGGCGATGATGATGGGCGCCTCGGGGGCGCACAGGGCATCGCGCTCCCCGGGACGAAGACGGGCGATTTCTTCGGCCACCGCGACATCACGGACCATGAGGGCCAGGGGCCTACGCGGACGATCCTTGCCCCGCCGAATACGGTCAATCGCATCGGCATCGGTGGCATCGCAGGCGAGGTGAAATCCTCCAAGGCCGCGGATGGCCGCCACCGCGCCCGCCCGCAGCCGCTGCCCCAGGTGATGCAGTGCATCGGGACCCCGCGCGAGAACCTCCCCGCGCGAATCGGATAGCGCCACCTGTGGCCCACAAGCCGGACAGGCCACGGGCTGAGCATGGAATCGTCGATCCTGCGGATCCCGGTACGCGGCCAGGCAATCGGGACACATCGCGAAAGGGGCCATACTGGTATGCGGGCGGTCGTAGGGAAGGTCGGCGATGATACTAAACCTCGGACCACAATGCGTGCAGTTGGTAAAGGGGTAGTGGTAGTGTCGATCACGCGGATCCTCGATCTCTCGTCGACAATCCCAGCATAGGGATACGTCGGGCGAGATGAGCAACTCTCGCGCGCCGCTTCCGTCGCTTGGGCGAATTTCGAACCCGCCGAACCCGGCGGGCTCCGCGATGGTGTTTTGGATATGGGTGATGTAGGCCATGCGGGGCGCCCGCGCCTTCAGGGCAGCGACGAAGGCATCGAGCGCCGCTCCTTCCCCCTCTGCGTGCACGAGAACGCCGCTTTTGGCATTCTTCACCCAACCGCGAATGTCGTGTTCGCGCGCCAGCGCGTACACGTGCGGGCGAAAGCCAACCCCCTGGACAATCCCGCGCACCGTAATGCGGCGGGCCTGGGCCGCTACTGGCCCTCGGCCATCCGATCTCGCAACCACTGATACCAGTCCTCCATACCCTCACCGGTTAGCGCGGACACGGGGAGAATTTGCATGTCGGGATTCACCCGCGCAATCTCTTCGGCGAACGCTTCCAGGTCCAGTCCGAGCACGGGCAGCAGATCCGTCTTGTTCACCAGGGCCAGGGAACAACTACGAAACATCGCGGGGTATTTCTCCGGCTTGTCTGCGCCCTCGGTAACGCTCAAGACCATGACACGTTCGTGCGCACCCAGGGCAAATCCGGTGGGACAAATGAGATTGCCGACATTCTCGATGACCAAGAGGTCCAGCGCATCGAGGTCGAGATCCTCCAGGGCACCGGCCACGGCCGGGGCATCGAGGTGGCAGGCTCCCCCGGTGTTAATCTGGACGGTCTGCGCACCCCGGGCTTGCACGCGCTCGGCATCACGGGTGGTGTCAACGTCGCCTTGTATCACGCCGATGGTAAGCGCGGGGATCAGCGCATCCAGCGTCCGCTCGAGAATGGTCGTCTTCCCCGAACCTGGTGCGCTCATCATGTCAACCGAGAATACAGCGGCATCCCTTAGCTTCCGGGCGTTCTCTGCGGCAACAGCATCATTGCTCTCCATTACCTTCTGCATCAACCGCACCTTGATCATCACCAGATCCTCCTCATTCACCTTCGTACCCGTCGATGGTCAATTCTTCTCCGGACATTACTTCGACGGCGTTGGCGCCGCATTCCACGCAGAGAAAGCGGGCATCGGCCCCCTCCGCCGACCACCCGCACGCATTGCAATGTACGCGCACGGGGCGCTCTTCGATCTCGAGCGTGGCATCGGCGAAAAGCGCGTCCCCGTCCCTTAGAATACCGAATGCCTGCTCGAGGGCCGGGGGAAACACGCAACCGAGGGCACCGACTGTCATCTGGATCCGGTGGACCCGGCGAATCCCCTGTTCCCTCGCGCTGTCCCGAACCACTTCCAGCACCTCACCCATCAGCGAAAACTCATGCATCGCGGACCACCTCCCGGGACCATTCTTCCAAGAGCCCATGCACCGCCCCGGCCGCCGCCGTTACCGCGGCCGCCACCTCGGGCGAGAGCCCTCGATCCGTGGGTTCCGGTGGTCTTCCCACCTCGATGCCCACCACCTTCACGGGTGCCATGCGGTCCGGGTACAAGGCCCGGCCGATGGCCAGTGCGTGCGGTAGGTCGATGCCGTGCAGGCTAAAAGCCTGTTCCACGGGATCGGGAATGCGATCGGCGTCAAACACTCGCACGTCCCCGGGCAGCCCACCCGCGAGTATGGCGTCCACGACGATGGCGCGGTCGCATCCCGTGAGATGCTCGATGATGTCCAATCCGCCGGTCGCCGCCTCCACGAGGCGCACGCTTACACCCGCAAATCGCGGTGGATGTGCCCGGAGGGTCTCAAGCACTTCGAGACCGACCGCATCGTTTCCCACCAGGGAGTTCCCGCACCCGAGTACAGATACATCGAGGATCATGGGGACTCCACCAGGGGTGCCACGGCCGCGAGGGAGGATCCCGGGAAGACGTAACCCGGGGGACGATTCATGATGAGATACCCCTCCGGGCAGGCCTCGAGGGGTTCATCATCGAGCAACCCCGGGGATTCACCCCGGGCCAAGACCTCGCCCGGTACGCGTTGCGGCAGGTACAGGCCCTCGGTCGAGGCGGTGATGCGCTCGAGGGGCCCGAGAAAACGCGGGTTCGGAGCGGGCACATCGCCGTCAAGGACGTCGAGTGACTGCAGCATGCGCCGAAGGGCCGCCTCGGTATCATCGGCGACAGAAAGATCGAGAATCCCCTCGGGGCCGCCCCCAGGGAGCTCGATGATCACGGCCGCGGTCCCGCGGGCTCCCGCCTCCACGAACAGTTGACCCTCGGATCCACCGGACTGGACGATGACAGGGATGTCAAGCCGGGCGGCGAGTTCGCGACAATGGGGGTACTCTTCGTACTGTGCCAGGGTGTAGGGCGCGGAGAATGGACCGGCACAATGAAGATCGACGATATAATCCGCTTCTTGTGCCAGTCCCCAGATCTCGGCCGCCAATGCCTGCGTGGGAGTGCCCCGAGCATCGCCGGGGAATATGCGGTTCATGTCCAGTTCGTCGAAGGGGCTGGTCCGCGCCAATCGACGGAATGCCGAGGGGTTACAGCGCGGCAACACCAGGATCTCCCCGGAGGGATCGTGCCTGAGCCCCGAAAGGGACGCGATCAAGCGAAAGGCCACGTATTGCCCGGTGACCTCCCCTCCATGCAACCCGGCCGTGATCAACACCCGTGGTGAGCCGGATCCAAAACGGTACACGGGCACAGAATGCGACAATCCATTGTCCTCGAAAACGATCGTATCGTCGGGTCGTCTACCCTTGCTCATCCAATCCACCTTCCCCAAAACGGTCCACGGCGAGGGAGGAACGGAAAGCTCCCGAGCGCCAGCGTTATAACCACAAGGAACAACACGATCACCGCGACTGCATCAATGTATATCCGCACGCGATAGGGCGCACGGTCCGCCTGGTATTGGCGAACCAGGATTTCTAGGCCGAAGAGGAGGATCACCGCGGGCCAGAAGACGCGAAGGGGGTAGATGAGGTTGATCGTGGCGAGGTTTTCGATGAGAAACACGAGCCCGAGGGCGATAAAAGTCGCCGCGAGGGTGATCCGCCCCACCGCAACCGTCCGCACGCTGCCTTGCATGGACACACCCCGTTTCCACAATGTGAGATCTCCAACAGCGGGGCATCTACATCGGGGGCGCCGGCCCCAGGTTGCGGCACCGCATGCGTACACGCAGCGAGGGCGATTACACGCAATGGCCACGCCGGGCAATGACCCTCCCCACGAAACCGTGGACGAAGAGCGACGACCGCCGGACTAGTCCGAAACCGCAGTCCGCTCGCGCTCCCGGTACTGCCAGCGATCACAACGGCCACCCCAGCGGGCAACCACTTCTCCATCGTGGCTGATATCGGCGATCTCGCATGCATTGGAGCAGGCATCGCACTCGAAGCTGCGCGTCCGATACGTATGCCCCGCGATTTGGAAGCCGCGGAACGCGCTGCCGGAAAACGACCCCCGCAATGCTTCGTCGCGCACCAGGCGGGCGGCGCCCAGGGCACCCATCACACCATGGTGCTCGGGAACCGTGACGGGCAATTCAAGGGCACGCTCAAAGGCCCGGTGAATGCCCGCATTGGCCGCGACTCCGCCCTGGAAGAGAACCGGACCCTGCAGATCCTTCCCCTTGCCCACGTTGTTGAGGTAGTTACGGACAAGTGCTTCGCACAGTCCGGCCACGATGTCGGGAAGCCCATACCCCATCTGTTGCTTGTGGATCATATCCGATTCGGCAAATACCGCGCATCGTCCCGCGATACGCACGGGGGATGTGCTCTGCAGCGCAAAATCTCCGAACTGCTCGATGGCCACGCCCAGGCGCGTCGATTGGTGGTCCAGGAAAGATCCCGTTCCCGCAGCACAGACGGTGTTCATGGCAAAGTCCACCACCACGCCATCCTGGAGGATGATGAGCTTGGAATCCTGGCCACCGATCTCCAGCACCGTGCGAACCTGTGGTTCTTCATAAAGCGCGGCAACGGCATGGGCCGTAATCTCGTTCTTCACGATATCGGCACCGACGATCGCAGCGGCAAGCGTGCGACCGCTGCCGGTGGCCCCGACGCCGCCGATCTCCCCATCCGAGGTGGCAGTGCGAATCTCGCGCATCCCCTGTTGGATGGCCTCGATAGGACGTCCCTGCGTGCGAAGATAGCGCGCATCGACGACCTCGCCCTTCCCATCGATCGCTACCACGTTGGTACTTACGGAACCTACGTCAACTCCCAGATAAAGCGGCATCATCTACGTCCTTCCGCCCGCGACGGCGGGCCCGGAGTAAGTCCACGAAGGCTTCGAGGCGGGTCTGTATACCGCCTTCGCCCGTTTGTTCATCGATAAACAGCGTCATGACGGGAATATTGTACTCCCGGCTGAGCCTGGGCACGATACTCTTGGCCACGATCTCGGGAATGCAGGCAAAGGGGGCCAATTGAATCACGCCGTCGAACCCCCGCTCGGCGTATTGAATAATCTCTCCCACGCTGCTTTGCCCGTGGCCACCAACGTTCTCGGGCAGGTAGGGGGCGGCCGTCTTGGCCACGCCCTGGTCGCCACGCTGGAGAATGTCGGTTCGGGCGAAATTCGTGAGGAATATGCTCCGCTGCACCCAGGCGCCCAGTTCCCCGAGACGTTCTTCCAGTCGAAAATTGGCGAAGGGCTCCAGTTGCACGTAGATCTCCCCGATCACGCCGATCTTCACCAGGTCATCGGGGTCCCCCGTGTAGACGGGAACCGAATCCAGCAACTCGAGCCCACCGGATCGTGCTTTTTTGGTTTCCTCCACCGTCTCCGCCGCATCAACCAACCCGAGGGCACGCCTAAAGGCCCGGGTGGTATCCCCGGGGCAACGCTCCAGCGGTCGGACGCGATGGGATCGAATTTCCAGGTCGTCGAGGGCCATGAGCTTCTCCCATGTAAGGCGAAGCGCTCGATACACGCGCGGCCAGGACGCCGCACCTTTGAAGGTCCGCAGCTTCCGATAAAAGTCGAGCGGGCTGCGCAGGGGCGGCCAGAAGAAGAGCATCTCGTGTTCGTATCCCAGATCCAACAGGATGCGCCGGTGCATCTCCCCGTAGTATCCGGCACGACAGGGGCCCCTGCCACCGCCGCTAACCAGCAGGCGGGCACCCCGCTCCAGTGATTCTATGTACGTACCGAGTACGATCTTGAAGGGTATGCAAGCGAACTCGGGGCTATGCCGCACCCCGAGGGTTAGGGTGCTCTCCGTGGGAGGTGTCGGCGGAACGATTTCGTAGTCCAGGGTACGCGCCAACGCATTTACCGCCATGACCGAGGTACCCATGTGCGCATAGCTGACCTTCATGTCAAACCTTCTTTCCTCGCGGCCTGCCACCGGAGCATATCGACAAACGCCTCTACCCGCGTCCTGAGGCCGACGTCACCGGTGTGCTCATCGACGGTGATGGCCATGAACGGTGCACCGTAGCGGGCAGATTCGAGTTCAAGCAGTTTATTGACCATGGCATCCGGGCCGCAGCCGAAGGCCGTTACGTGGATGATGCCGTCGGCCAAACCACTGGTCATGTAGTGCATCCCCGCCCATAGGGACCGGTTGCTATAATACCAGAAGAGGTTCTCCGGATAGGCGCGGGCATGTCGGCGCATCTCGCGCGTCGATACCATTTCCGGGGTGACCACTCGGACACCCAGCGCGCGCAGCTGCCCCAGGATGCCACCACTAGCGAGCGTATCATAGAGCATATAGGGGTACCCGATGAGCGCCACGGTAAGATCGGCATCGCGGGGTTGATCAAATCCGAGCGCCTCGAGACCGCCCTGCTGTATCTGATTGATCCGGCGGCCGAGTGCACGCCTGGCATTATGGAGCGCTCGCATCGCCTGTACCCGTCGCCCCGTCAATCGGACCCCGGTGCGGTACAGGCTGCGAAGTCCCTGCAGTCCATCGCGGCCCATCGGAAGCCGAGGCGCGATGATGTCGGGAAGATCCGAAATGGATCCGCGCACCATGTCGGGGAGCCCCAGGAACTTCGGGCACACCGTGTAGTGCATCTTCGCACCGGCCAAGCGTGGGACGAAAAGGAAGTCAACCCGGTCCTTGATGGCTGCGACGTGACCGTGGAAGATCTTGATCGGGATACAGGCATCGTTGACCGTCTCGCGAACGCCGGCATCGAGGATGTCGGTGTTGGAGGGCGGAGAGAGTCTCACTTGGAAACCGAGCTCCCGGAAAAAGGTCTCGTATAGGGGCGCGAAACTATAGTACGAAAGGTACCTTGGGATCCCTATCACTGCATCACGCAAAACGCTACACACCTCCACCGGTGATCTCACCCGCACATCCATACTATATGTTCCATCCCAGGCGACGGTTTAAACGGGCGCAAAGTGGCCCGGGCGATTCCCGCACCCGGGCCACCCATCACATTATTCTATCCGACTCCCCGGTCAGTACTCCAGTCTCCTCGCGACGGGACAGGAGAGGAAGGCCCCTTCATCCCACGCTCAATCCGGTCGAATCATCTCCTCGAGGTCCTCGTCGACCACGTATACCGGCGCACCTGAGCCACGGTACAGGTCGTAGGGCGTCTTTTCAGGATACGTGACATAGCGGAACCCGTCCTTCACCCAGGCTCGCTCCGTATCGTTCCCGTTAAAAAAATGCTCGCGGACGAGGCGATCTCCCGAGAAGAAACGGTATCGGCTC
>PUNF01000048.1 GCA_003552525.1 Clostridia bacterium
AACCGAAATCGAAGGGAATGGAGGCATCCCCCGGATGCGCGGGCAGCGGGTTGAAGGCGGCAGCGGTAGCGACGGCCTCCCCTCCGCGGGAATGACCCACCAGGGCGATCCGATCGGTGTCCACCATACCGGGAAAGAGCCCGTCCGGCTCGTCATTCCACTCGTGCCAGAGAGCGAGGTGCTTCAGCAGCAGATAAGCCCGGGCATTGTTGTCGCCCCGCAATCCTCCCATGAATACCTCGAGTCCCCCCGATCCGTTGAGGAAGTTCTGGTCCACGGAGGCGACGATATATCCGCGGCTCGCCAGGGTGTCGGCCAGGTATTCGTAGCCGATGTCCGAGCAATTGAACATCAGATGGTTTCCGTGGACCACCAACACCAGGGGAAAGGGCCCGGGACCGTCCGGGTACCACACCCGGGCGTTCAAGGGTACATCCGTCGGGCCGAATCCCCAGTACGCGCTCCTGGACCAGCCCACGAGGCCGTTCCACCCCTCCACCATGCCGCTTATGTCCACCGAGGCCGTGCGGAGATCGACCTCCGACCCGTACTCCGGACGACGGCGGTCGTTACCACTGCCGTAGGTCATGGCCCGAACCTCGAAGGGTCCCCCGAGGGCGGGACTCTCCAGGTCGAGGTCCACCGGGCTCGCCCACCCCGGCGGGGCGGTTCGTGTGGGCCCGGGCCAGATGCCCCAGGCCAGCAGGCCGGTCAAACCGAGGACGCCGATGGCGAGCGCAATTTTCGCGGCGCGGCTCCTGGGAGGGGTACTGCCCAACCCCGCACCCAGCGCGATGCTTACGACGGTAACCGCCAGGAGCACGCCCAGGACGTTGACCGGGGAAGCGAGTGCGCGCCACAGGGCCACGCCCAGGAAGATGAGGGTCGCCACCGCCAGCCAACGGGCCCGCCAAGGAAGACGGCCAAACTGCACCAGGAGTTGCACGACGAGGCTGCCGAGGGCCACCGACGCCCCCCATAGGATCAAGGCAACCAGGGCGTTGATCCACCAGCCGATGCCGTGTCTCGGGATGGGCCCCATGAGGATGAACAGGTAGAGGAAGGTGCCCAGGGCGAGGAATATGAACGCCGAGATGTGCCAGGCGCGTTCCCGCAGCACGGGCAACCTCTCCCCACCCCGCGACGAAGTGGCCTTTCCCCTTTTGGCGAGCACCATAATCCCCTCCCCTTCGCCAGCGTCAGCCCGCGATCGCGCGCGCATAGCGGTGCGGTTCTGCGGCGGCGAGACTGACACTACCCATTCTATCCGGGGTGCCAAAGACCCTGCCCGCAAGGCAGCAAACCATCCACCGATTCGCTTTACCGCCGGCTGCCCCGCCCGAATCCATAGGGATGGATGCGTAGGCATATGGACGTGGAAGGAGTTGCGCGCTGTCACTGCTTCCGATGGATGCAACAAGCGAGGAACCCGGGATAGGCTTTCGCAGCGTGAAAGGACGCCCATCGGGGCCGGATCCCCGCACCGCCGCCAACACCTTCGGAGCGGGATAGCCCAAGGCTTCGGCACGGAGAGGGCCGCCGCCGCAATCTGTTGGGGATCGCACCACGAAGGCCATGGATCCCGACGTGCCAGTACAAACCCACCGTTGATGCGGTTTCCGTCCCGCGGAATTCGAGGGCAACCCGGGAGATGTCACTTCCCCGATTCGGGGCCGATCATCGCGCGCCGGTCACGGTGTAGGCCGGGCCCGCCGGGACCATGCGCAGTCCACCCGCGGCACGTTTGAACGCGCCATCCATGCCACCCCGCCAATCCACGGCCGCTTCCTCTATGTCATGACAGGCGGAGCGGATCATTTCGCCGGGGGATTTCCCTACGTTCGATAATTGGGGGTCTCCCGTTCCCCGCCGGGGGCCCGAAAGCACGCGGCGATGGAATCGGTTCACCTGCAACCTGCAGAGCAGCCCGTGCCGTATCCTGTTGGAGAGTAACCTCCCCCGGGAAGCCTGTATCGACCGAGGTTTACAACAGTTCCCGGCGCGCGTCTCGGTTGATCGAGATGAAACCGGCCAGGGGCATAGGAATCGGGCGCGCCGGGTGGAATCCTACTATCCAGCGATCCGGCTGCCGCTCGATCGGGGTTGCCATGGGCCACTCCGCGGCCATGTGTCGAGAGCCTTCGGACCGGATCCCAGCAGATCGCCGCGGCAGGAGAACGCGGATGCGCTGACGCATCCCGCTTTGGACAGCCCTGCTTGCCCGTTGCGGTTGAACGATCCGGGGCATCCGGAATCTGACCGGGGGGATCCGCTACTGTGGCGGTCGTCACGGGTATCTTTGTCCGCCGCGCCGGGGTGAACCAAGATACACCCCCCAATCGGCGAAGCATACATGATCTGAAGGGAAGCTGACACCATGGAACCGGTTGACATCCAAGCTCTTCAAGAATACCAGATCGACGAGGCCATCGAGGTGTTCCTCGACAGTTTCCGGACAGAGGCGTTCACGCGATCCTGGTTGGACCTCGGTCGCCCCGGGACGAGAAGAAGCTACGGCACCCTCGTGCACATCCTCGCTCACCTGAGCCTCGAGGCCGCGTATCCCCTCTACGCCGCCGTCCACGAGGGGAGCCTGGCCGGGTTGGCGCTCGTGGAAACCCCGGGCAGGAATCTTTCCCCCTGGAAGGTGCTGAAGAGGGCCGTGGGCCACTTGCCCACACTCCTGCCGCTCGTCGGTCACCTGCTCAGGGCCTCGCATCTCCCGCGATTGCTTCGCCCGCCGAAGTCCCTGCCCGAACATCACTTCACCCTCCAGATCATCGCCGTGCATCCGGAGCACCAGGGAAAAGGCGTCGGGCGAGCCCTCATGAACCAGATCGACTCCCTCCTCCAGGAGGATGATCGGGCTTCTGGCATCTATCTCGTCACCGGCGATACACGCAACCGAGAGATATACGAAAAGGCCGGATACAGAACCCTCGAAACCCGGTCGGCCAGGGATCTGACCGCCCATCATATGTTCAGGGATCGCCCACGATCCCAAGTCGGGAGGTAAGCAAGGCCTCGAGCCGCAGGGATCCCTCCCAACCAAGGCCTCGGTCTCCTCCGATGACCAGGGGAACTGCCCTCGACCTTCATTTTAGCGATGAAGATACAAGCGGTCGGAACCTCGATGGCTGCATAGATCATTGCACCCTTGCCCGGATCATCCCCGACCTTGATGCGGCGTCACGGATCTGACCCGATGCTGGGATCACCATGCGGGCAGCTTATGTGTACCCGCACCTTGGGTGGATTGGGCGAATCCCGCAATTACGCAAGAGCAGGATAGTGCGGGACGCAAGTTCAGAGTGGCATGGAGGTGCTTCGATCGGATGGTCCCCTGGTGGAGATCGCCCGGCGTTACTAATGCGCAGCCGGGCACGGTATCCCACTGAAGAAACGCCTCGAAGCGCACGATTCGAGGGGTTCGATGGCAAAGAACCGACCAGATCGTGCGCAAGACAGGGACCCGAGCTGGACCGTGCGCCGGATGGGAAAGGGGTGAAGGTCCCCCTGCTGAACGCTCTTGGACACGCATTGACGGTGCACGAGAAGGTATCGTTGGTTCGGCCTCATCGTCTGTGCGGTCGCCTTGTCCAGGGGCACCTGGCATGATCCAAGCAGCGGGAAGAGCGTCATCGATTCGACTGAGGAAGCACGCAATATGCGGTTGCGCAAGAGCACCTTTACGCACCCCGGTGATCGTAACCGTCGGCTAAAGTCGGAGCTGGAGGCAAGCACCCGGTCAGAAGATCAACCATAAGCGCCGGCAGAGGTCGTTACGAGAGACTAACCTGTGCGTCAACCCGCGCACGGATCCACGTCAGGTGGGTGCGACGGTCTTCTCATCCAGTAGCGTCCGATATTGTGGGTAAAAGGGATGGTCCTTGAAGGGTTTGCAGCAGGATGGGCCACCCGCCCTCTCGTAAAGGTAAAGCATGACCAAAACCTAGACGGAGGGATACAGATGG
>PUNF01000128.1 GCA_003552525.1 Clostridia bacterium
CAGGCCCACCTATCCGCGCTCGCAACCGGTGATCGGGTGACCACGAGAATGTCGAATAGGAACGGGGGATGTCCGGTGCAAAAGGCACACAAAGCGACGCAATGGGTGGACGAAAGCGCCGATCGACTATGCGCCCTCTGCGACGAGATCTGGCAATATGCAGAGCCTGGCCTTATCGAATTCCAGTCATCAAAAGCCCTGGCCACAGCGCTTGAGACGCACGGATTTGAAGTGCAACGGGGCGTAGCCGGCATGCCCACCGCCTTCGTCGCCTCCTATGGAAGCGGGGATCCCGTCATCGGCATCCTGGGCGAATATGACGCCCTCCCCGGTCTATCGCAACGGGTCGCACCGGAAAAGAGTCCCCTCGAGCCCGGGGCGGCGGGACACGGGTGCGGCCATAACCTGCTGGGTGTGGGTGCGCTCGGGGCGGCGATCGCGATAAAGGAAACCATGGCGCACGAAGGCATCCCGGGCACGATCCAATACTTCGGTTGCCCCGCCGAAGAAACGGTGGTGGGCAAGGTGTTCATGGCGCGGGATGGACTGTTTGACCACCTCGATGCCGCACTCACCTGGCACCCCTTCTCCTTCAATGCCGTGATGGCAGCCAGTTCATTGGCGCAGAACCTGGTGAAGTTCCATTTCCACGGGACCTCATCCCACGCTGCCGCCAGTCCCGAGGCCGGGCGCAGTGCCCTGAAGGCGGTGCAGCTGATGGATACGGGTGTGCACTACATGCGCGAGCACGTGGTGGATGAAGCCCGGATACACAGCGTCATCACCGAGGGCGGCGGGGAACCCAACGTCGTACCCGCGTATGCGCAGATCTGGTATTACGTCCGCGCGCCGCGGCGACAGGATGTCGAGGAGATCTATGCCTGGATGCTCGATATCGCCAAGGGGGCCGCACTGATGACGGGGACATCGCACGACGTGGAGTTCATCGTCGGTTGCTACAACCTGGTGCCCAACGATGCGCTAAACGCGCTGCTGGCCCGGCGACTCGAAGATGTCGGCCCCCCGCCGTATACCGACGAGGATCGGCGGTTCGCAGAACAACTTGTCAAGACGTTCCCCGCGGGGCAGGCGCGCCTCACCGCGCGCGCCTTTGGTTTGCCCGAGGAAATGGGTGAAATGGTGTTGCACGAGGATACCGCGGGTATCCTGGGCGCCGGACGGGTACTCCCCGGATCGACCGATGTCGCTGATGTCAGCTGGATCACGCCCACCGCACAATTTGGCATGTGCTGCGCTCCGTTCGGCACTTCCGGGCACTCCTGGCAGCAGGTGGCTTCGTCGGGTTCGGGAATTGGCCATCGTGGGACGATTGCCGCGGCAAAGGTGCTCGCCCTCGCGGGTCTCGACCTGCTAACGGACGACGCGCTGCGCAAGCGCGCGAGGCGGGAATTTGAAGACCACGTCAAGCGAAACGGGGAATACGTGCCCCCGATCCCGGGGGATTTGCGGCCCCCGCTCGACTTGTTGAAACATGATTAGCACAGAAGACCACATCATCGCGCACCGCGGCGAAAGAAATCGCGAACCGGCGCACTGCCCGCCCCCGTTTCGGGGCACCGGGCGGCCGTGCAGCCGGCAACACCGGGTGGGCGATGGCGGCGAGGCATCGTAGCCGGGTCGCGAAGGGCACGGTTTCGCGTGACACACGACCGGGAACGACAAAGACGACGGATCTGCGATACATGCAGGGGGATCGGAGGAGTGACTCGTGACAAGGATAGAACGCTTTGAACTGGCCCCCGAATATACCATTTCCCGGGCCATCATGGGCGGCTGGCAGTTGGCCGGCGGACATGGCCCGGTGGACAGCGAAAGCGCACTGGAACACATGCGGCTGTACGTCCAGGCCGGCATAACCACCTTCGATTGCGCCGACATCTACACGGGTGTCGAAGCGCTCATCGGCCAATTCGTCCGAAGACAAGCGCGTCCCATGCGGGATGGTTCGCTGCCCGCGGTACAGGTTCACACCAAGTGCGTCCCCGATCTCGACATGCTCCCGACGCTCCGGGGGCAGGACATCGAAGCGATCGTGGATCGATCGCTCAACAGGCTCGGTGTCGAACGGCTGGACCTCGTGCAGCTGCACTGGTGGGACTATGCGATTGGGGGGTACGTGGAGGCACTCGGCCACCTCGAGGGTATGCAGAAGAAGGGGAAGATCCGGCATTTGGGGGTGACCAACTTCGATGTCCCGCGGCTTACGGAAATACTCGAGGCCGGTATCGACATCGTGGCGAATCAAGTACAGTACTCCGCGCTGGATCATCGCCCCGAGCAGGGGATGGTAACCCTATGCCAGCGGCATGGGATTTCGTTGCTTTGCTACGGGACCGTGGCGGGTGGCCTGCTATCGGATCGCTACCTGGGTGCACCCGAACCCCGCGAGCCCCTTGAGAACCGCTCCCTCCTAAAGTACAAGCTCATCGTCGACGACTTCGGGGGGTGGAGCCTGTTCCAGGACCTCCTCGCCACACTCGGGGAAATCGGGCAAAAACATGGCGTCAGCATTGCCCTCGTCGCGAGTCGTTACATCCTGCAAAAGGCCGCGGTGGGCGCTGTCATCGTCGGCGCACGGGATGCCCGACACCTGCCGGAGACCGTTCGCCTGTTCGATTTTTCGCTGGATGCCGACGACATGTCCGCCATCGCGCGCGTGGTGCAAGAGGCGAGCGGACCGGAGGGGGATGTATATGCGCTCGAGCGCATCAAAGGAGGAAAGCACGCGGCCATCATGCGATACGATCTCAACAGGCCCCACGAGCCCTGACCGTGCGCCCCGACGGGTGGGGTCCGGTTCAAAATAGGTCCCGCAAGGGCCACGGCAGGACCCCTGCAGTCGGGGGCACCCGCGGGGACGGGATCGGAATGCTTGATGCGAGCGAAGAGTAGACGTGGAAAGGGTGCATCAAATTGTCGGAAACACATGTCTCTTATAAGATCGAAGGCTCCGTCATGCCGGTGGTCGAACTGTCGCTGCAGCGCGGTCAGCAGGTGTACGCGCAGACCGGGGCAATGCGGTACATGACCGCCGGAATCCGCATGGAAACCAACATGCGCGGCGGCGTGTTCGGCGCGCTCAAGCGCTCCCTCGTGGGCGAAGGCAGTTTCCTCAACTCCTTCATCGCCGAACACGATGATGCGCGGGTCGCCTTCGGACATACATACCCCGGGGTGATCATCCCCCTCGATGTGCGCGAGCAGCCGATGCTTTGCCAGCGACGCGCTTTCCTCTGTGCCACCGAGAACGTCGATTTTGACATCGCGATGCAGAAGCGGTTGGGCGCGGGATTATTCGGGGGCGAAGGATTCGTGTTGCAGCGGTTCGAGGGCGATGGAACGGCGTTCATCGAAGTGGACGGGGAATGCATCGAACGCGAGCTGGCCCCGGGGGAAACCATCAAAGTCGAGACCAGCACGGTGGGTGCGTTCCAGGAGTCGGTGGATATGAATATCGAGCGCGTACGCGGTTTCAAGAACGTATTCGCCGGTGGAGAGGGGCTGTTCCTTACGACACTCACCGGCCCGGGCAAGATCTGGCTGCAAACGATGCCGGTCGGAAGCATGGCGGCAGAGCTATCGAAATATCTCACTTCAAAGAAATCCAAGTGATGCATACCGGTAGCCGTCCTTTGCTTTGCAACTGAGGGCGGGGCCCGTGCGAGGAGGAGCGGTGGTGTTGCCGCGGGTGCGCCCTATCCACCAGGGTCGCGCACGGGTATCGCCCACCTCGTCCGGGCCGCCGTGGAGTTCCCTCGCTGACCCTGCCCCATGCCCGCACGTGACGGGCAGAGCGGGATGTCGGGCAATGATTGGAGAAGACGTTCGGCCGGTGCTGTACTGTGAACATCGCGCGGAAAATGGAAGGGATTGATGGCCACTGACGGAAC
>PUNF01000217.1 GCA_003552525.1 Clostridia bacterium
GAAAGAGCAGGTTGGCTCCTTCGGTTTTCAGCGGCAGATAACCCATTTCGTCGAGCACCAATACGCGTGGTTTGAGATATGTACGGAAGCGGCGTTCCAGGTTGCCGTCCCGTGCCGCCTTCGACAAATCTGAGACCAACCGGTCCAGGGTGCTGAAATGTCAACGGCCATTTCAGGATCCCCATTTTTCGGCCATGTAGCGTCCCCATTTTTCGAGCGCTGTTTTGGGGAATTCAGGCCAGATGTTTCACCTCCTCCGAAGTAGCGGTTGCGTGTCCTCTGAGTCGATAGCTTTCGCCCTTCATGTTGAAGATATGGGCGCGATGCAATAGTCGGTCCAGGATAGCGGAGACGGTAATGGCATCATCGAAGAGTGCCGCCCACTCCTGGAAGGGTCGGTTGGTGGTGAGGATGACCGACTGTCTTTCGTAGGCGGCGTTAATCACCTGGAAGAAGTGGTCCGATGCAGTGCGATCAAGGCTTAGGAATCCCAACTCATCGATCACCAGAAGATCGAAACCCGCCAGCCGCTTCAGTTCCCGCTTGAAGGTTCCGTCCGCCAGTGAAGCGTAGAGTGCATCGATGAGCCGCCCTGCGGTGATGAAGCGTACGCTGTAACCGGTCTCTACCGCTATCGTGCCCAAGCCGATGGCGAGGTGTGTCTTGCCGATACCGGGAGGGCCAAGGAACACGACGTTTTCGCGGTTTGCGAGAAACTCCATGTTCTCAAGGGATCGGATGGCCTCTTCACAGATGGAGACCCCGGCTCCGAAATCGAATTCATCCAGCGTTTTCTCGACGGGGAAGCGTGCCCCCTTGAGCCTTTTCTCCCGCTGTGTTTCGTCCCTGGCGGACACCTCTTCCCCGATGAGGTACCCCACCATCTCGATGGGATCCTCGAAGGAGGAGAGAGCTTCCCCGATAGCCTCCTGGCTCAGTAACTCCCGGATGCGCCGCAGTTTCAGCCGCTTGAGATCGGTGTTGAGCGTATCCCAATCCATCAGTCCCTCGCCTCCAAAAGCCTCGCGTACTCCTCGGGACCACGGATTTGCACATCCACCATCGGGCCATGATAATCCCCTTCAGAGCCCTGCTTGCGGGGATCCTCGGGTAACGATCTGGGATCCTGGGACCATCTTTGGAGAATGCCCTTGATGGTGCCATAGGAATACTTGCCGAAATTGGTAGCCCTCACCAGGGCGTCGTGGATGTCGGAGTCGGCGTAATCCTCCCGCAACGATAGGATATCCTGCACCTGATCGCGCAGGCCGGATCCGCGTTCACGGGCCAATCCCCTGAGATATTCGGGAGCCATGGGGCCCAGGGCTTCGAAATCCTCTTGAAGACGGCTCTGGCGCTTCCTGGGACCCGCCTCGCGATCCCGGTAGTGATCTTCATCGATCACCAACCGGCCCCGATCCCTATGCCGGCGATGTGTTCCCACAAGCTCCCCATGGGAATAGAGTTCTAGCCGGTCGGAGTATACCAAGAGCTTGATCTTTCGCAGTCCCAGGTGTGAGGGGACGGAATACTGGTTGGTTTCGAAAGAAAAGGTGTTATCCTTCCTCACCACCCTCGTCGCCTCGATACATACCGGGACGGGGTGGTCCGGTAAGGGAGCCAGGGCCTGTACTTCTTCCGCCAACCGGGCGGAAGGCACTTCACCGGTGCTTCCGTGTGTTTTCTCGTTGGCGATCTGGTCACACCAGGCCAATGCCTTGGTATTGATATCCTCGAGATCTGTAAACTCCCGGGCGTAATAGAAATCCCCTTTGACGTAACCGATCTGGTTTTCCACCTTGCCCTTCGATTCGGGATCAGAGACCCAGCAGGCCCGGGCATAGAACCCATAGCGATTGGCGAACCGGAGAAGATCCCGGTTGAAGGCGATCACCGTACCCACTCGGCTCGATACGACGGTCTTGCAGTTATCGTAAAGGATCTCCTCGGGGACACCGCCGATATACTGAAGGGCTTCCTGATGGCATTCCAGGAAATTCAACATATCCTGGGAAGTGGTGAAACGGACGAAGCGAATCCGGGAGTAGGACAACACAAAAGAGAAAATGTAGAGGGGTTTTTGAACACCGTCCACCATGATGGAACCGGCCTTACCCCAATCCACCTGGGCTTGCTCGCCGGGAAGCGTTTCTATCGGACGGTATTCTCTTTGGGAGCGAGGACGTATACTGGAGACGTAGCGACGAACGGTGCGCTCGGAACCCGGGTAGGGGGGTTCGGGGGGTGACTCGGATACCCCCTCGATATCCTGGCCCTGGATCTCGCGGCATAAACGCACCGCCGAAAGACCCGGGTACATGGACAGACGCTTTTGTATGTAGTCCTTATAGGGGTCCAGAATGGATGATCTGTCCCGTTCAGGTTGGGCCAAATCCTGCTTCAGATACTTGGCGACGGTTTTTCGATCCACGTTCAAATACTCGGCGATCTTGGTCTTCTTCAGACCCTGACGATATAGATGACGCATCTCCATAATCATCTGATCTCCTATCCTCACTTTGGTCTGCTCCTCTCCGGTCCGAACTCAGTGCTCCTACCAACACACTGAGGTTCCACCAGACGAGGAGCAGGCCTCCTTATTCATGGCCATTTATGGGGAAATGCGTGTCCGAAAGTGAGAAAGCTTCAAGGCGATTTTGGGCTAATCTAACATGGCCGCTCACAGGTATCCGTTGTAGATTGTGCTGATGGATGGCCCAGATTGGTGGGTGATCAAGAAGCTGATTTCCGTATGCATACCCTGCGAGGCTAGGAGCAACGATTCAAAACCCGTTCACATGTTCCCAACGAGACTTCGATCGCACTGTTCCAAGAGGGTAAGCGGGGCACCCGCTCCACCTTGCCGTGCGGCTGCTCTTACTCTGGTAGCGAAGAAAGTTGCCCACGGTGCACAATGCCGCGAAGCTTTGGAAAAAGTATCATGCGAGTACTCCAATGGGTCCGAGTTCTTGGGCGAACTGGCGTCGGCAGAGACTCAACGCGAGCACCCAGTCGCAGGATCCTTTCAATGGTCATGGGCGCTTGGGTAGGTTCGCCAGGGTTCACCTAACCGAGCATTCTCCTCACATGTGAAGTCCCCGAAACAGACCGAGTGCACGCGGAGGTTATGCGATCATTCGTCATCATCGTCATCGGCCTCGTTTTCGACAAACATCGGGTAATCATAATAGTCCGCATGCTCATCGCGACCAGGGCCGCGGAGTTGGTTAATCAGTATGATGCCGCCGATAAAGATTGCCATAACAAGGATTCCTCCTAGGACCTCCATCCCTTTTCCCCCTTTCCTGATGATGGTCGGAGTATAGCGTCCATCGTGTTGCCGGTTGCCGCGCGAAGGAACGAGTTGACCGCTACATTCTGCTGCGGGGAATCAACGCGGTTTCGTGCCGCCAATTTTCATTGCTGGCTTTCCGTCAATGAACGCCCGATAGATCTTCAGGGCTTCCCGAGCAACAGCGTGTTTTGTCCCCGGGCATCGATCCCGTCCCGCGGTCCGAGATGTTAACGCCCCATGCACGTCTTCTCGTATTCCCATTTGTATCCTGTCTTTCGCAGGGGTTTTGCTACCTGGTGTGGGGAGGGGCGAAGGGCGAACAGCGCCCTCGGGCTGACCCCGCGCCATTGTGGGTACTGCAAGTCGCTCCGTTGGTCGCCATTTGCGTCAAGTCCTCCGCGCACGCATCCCAGGATCGCAGTGGCCCGATCCTGCGGGCCTACGGAGAATGGGGTCACCCATGGGCTCAGCTGCAGAAACGACCTTCACTCCCGCATGAGGCGAAATATCCAGGGAATTAGCCAGATTCCCACCATAAGCAGTAGCAGCCCCTCTAGGATTTCCTCGGAGACGATACGAACCAGGCCTACGAAGATGACGATGGC
>PUNF01000220.1 GCA_003552525.1 Clostridia bacterium
AGTTTAATTTTGAATCGCATACGAAGCGATGGATAGGGAGATCCAGCAATGTCGAAAAGAAAGACGCGATTTACGCGGTTGGTTCTGACGGCGATGGCGGTGACACTTGCGGGTGCAGGCACACTCGCTTCCGCCGCGGAGGAAACGGATTGGCCGATGTGGCGCTACGACGCGGCTCGCAGCGCTGATACGCCCCTTGAACTTGAAGAAGACCTGCACCTCCAATGGGTGCGGGAATTACCTGAACCCAAGCGGGCTTGGCCGCATCAGTGGGATGATCGCGGCAAGCTAGACTTTGACATTTCCTACACGCCGGTGGTGATGGGGGAACGGATTTTTGTTCCGTCCAACGTCACGGACAGCGTCACGGCGTACAACATTGAGGACGGCGCCGAGGAGTGGCGCTTCTATACAGATGGTCCTGTCCGGGTGGCCCCTGTTGCGTGGGAGGACAAAGTCTACTTTGTTTCCGACGATGGCCATCTCTATTGCGTGGACGCCGAAAGCGGCGAGCAGCTCTGGAACTTCCAGGGCGGGCCGTCGGATGAACGGCTTCTGGGCAATGAGCGGATCATCAACTTTTGGGGCGCCCGCGGCGGTCCCGTTATTAGGGACGACACGGTCTATTTCGCCGCCGGCTTCTGGCCGCTGCACGGCGTGTTCGTGTACGCCCTTGACGCCGAAAGCGGCGACGTGGAGTGGGTGAACGACACTACCAGCTCCGACTACGTGCCGCTGCCTCACGGCGGGGCTTATGGCTTTGGCGGACTCTCTCCACAAGGCTACTTGGCGGCTGGTGAGGATGATCTCGTGATTTCCGGCTGAAGGGCCGTGCCTGGCATCTTGAACCGGCATACGGGCGAGGTCGTGGAAGACGATTTCCGGGCCAAGCCTGATGGCGGGTTCGCCGTGGACGCCGAGGGATTGGCGTATAACCGCAACGAGATGATCGAGGACCGGGTCGACGCATTGTCGGATCAGATCGACGGCGATGTCTTCTATAAGCTGGCCGCCCGCGATCGCCTGTTCGTGACGACCGAGGACGGCGCGGTGTACTGCTTCGGACCGGACGAGACGGATCCCGTCCGTCATGAATATAGTCCCGCGACGTTGCGGCCGCAAACCGCCGATTGGGCGGCGACGGCTCAGCGTTTGCTGGATGAACTTGGCGAGTCCGAGGGGTATGGCCTGATTCTTGGCGCCGGGTCCGGCGATTTGATGCGGGAGCTATTGCACCGCAGTGACCTTCATATGGTTGTCGTGGAAGACGACCCCGAAGTAGTGCAATCATTACGCGACGAATTGGTTGATACCGGTATGCACGGACGGCGAGCCGCAGTTATCGAAGCCGATCCGGCCGCGTTTTCCGTGCAGCCTTATCTCTTCAGCATGGTGTTGAGCGAGGACGCCCAAGCTGCCGGCATTGAGCCCGATACGGAGCTGCTGTCGGATGTGCTTGACGGGTTGCGTCCGTATGGCGGCGTGGCGTACTTAGGCGCGTCGGTGCAGCACGGCGCGGACTTGTCCGACGCGGCTTTTGCCGCGGCTTCGGATTTGAATCAAGTCTCTGTCCAGGCTCCCGCGGACTTTCCTTTGGTGGCGTCTCGAAGGGATGACGAAACCACTCTCTCGGAGGCGGTGGAGGCCGCAAATGTGGACCAGCTCAACGTGGAAACGCCTGCGGACTTTCCGCGGACGGAAGCCCCAGCCGAGACCGTCGCGAGCTTGTCCGAAGCGGCTACGGCCGCGGGGGTGGATCAGCTCGCCGTGGAAACGGCGGTTGCGGATGAACCCCGTACAGACGCAGAGAGCAGGTTTACGGAGGTAGCCGTTACCGCAGCCGCGGATGTGGATCAGCTCTCCGTGGAAACAACGGAAGAACGGACCGAGGTAGATGATACAGTGGGGCAGCTTTCGCGGGCCGCTTTGTCGGCGGAGGTGGATCAGGTGTTCGTGGAACCCCGGCGCACGGCCGCGCGGGATAGAGCCGCGGAACGCCTGAGCGAGCTGGCTGACGCTGCATCGGCCGCGGAGGTGGATCAGCTTTCGGTAGAAAGGCGGCAGGATTCGCAAGAGCGGATTGGCATGGCGTCTCAGGCCGAAGACACTATGATCGCGCGCGAGGACTTCGTGTTCGCCGTGCGGGGGGGGCCGTTGAGCGGGACCGGCGAGTGGACCCATCAGTATCACGATCCCGGCAACACGCTGCTTTCGGAGGATGAGCATGTGCAGCTGCCGTTGGGTCTGCTGTGGTTTGGCGGTCCGAATAACCACAACATACTTCCACGTCACTCCGGCGGACCGCGTCCCAAGGTAACGGGCGGACGGCAGGTGTATCTCGGCGTCGAGAACATCGCCGCGCGGTGCGTGTACACCGGCCGGCAATTGTGGGATGTGGAATATCCGGGTATCGGCCATCCCTTCACGGACCTTGATGATGAAGCGGCGTGGGAGGACGGCGACGAGGTGTACATGACCAACATACCCGGCGCCACCTACATTGGAAGCCCATTTGTAAGTCTGCCCGACGGCGTCTACCTGCGTTATGACCGCGAGATCCACCGCCTTGATCCGGCCACCGGCGAGACAGTGGACGAGTTCTCGCTGCCTGGCCAGCCGGTCGCGGAGATCTACGATGACGAGGACGCGCCGGAATGGGGACACATCAGCGCGCAGGGCGATTACTTGGTCGTGACCGCCGAGCCCCATGTGTTCGAGGACCAGGAGCTTGGCTGGGAAGACAGTTACACGGGCACCTCGAGCCGGTTGCTTGCGGTCATGGATCGCAACGACGGCGAAGTGCTCTGGACAAAGGAAGCCGAGATCGGCTTTCGGCATGGAGCGATCGTGAGTTCCAACGACACCGTCTATGTGGTGGACGGGCTTTCCGAAAACGCCCTTGACCGTCTCGCGCAGCGCGGCGAAGAACCCGATGAGGACGCCACTCGGATCTTCGCGCTTGATCTCGAAAGTGGCGAGGAACAATGGAGTTCGGACAGCAATGTGTTCGGCACGTATCTCATTTACAGCGCCGATCACGATATCCTTGTCGAGGGCGGAAGCCGCGACATGCGGCGTGCGTTTGACGATGAGCCCGGCAACATGGCGGCGCGTTGTGGAAGCGAGGGCGAAATCCTTTGGGAAGGCGGTGGACCTACCCTGCCCGGCGCGGTGCATGGCGACATGCTCATCCCGGGACGGCCCGGCAACGCCGTATCGATGCTTACCGGCGAGACCTGGCAGCGCGAGCAGCCTCACACCGGCGAAACCAGCAGTTGGAGCTACGACCGGACCTATGGCTGCAATACGTTAAATGCGAGTGAAAACCTCTTGTTGTACCGCACGGGGTACGCGGGCTTCTTCGATCTTGAGCATGATACCGGCACCGGCACGTTCAGCGGATTCCGGGCGGGATGCACCGCGAACATGATTGCGGCCGACGGTGTGCTCAATGCGTTGGACTACACGCGCACGTGCACGTGCAGTTACCAGCATCAAACCTCGCTGGCCATGGTCCACATGCCGGGCGATTCCAACATCGAGGTCTGGACCCGGTATGACGCTTCGGCGCCGAATCCGGAAGGCCACGGTCTAAACCTAGGCGCGCCTGGCCGCCGTGTTGACCGCGAGGCGGACATTGTATGGCATGAAGAGGACGGCACCCATCGCCGTCATCCCTCGGCCATTGTCGATAACGGCGGGGGCCTCGATTGGGTAGCCGCTTCCGGACGTGAGTTCGAAATTGACGTCGAGGAGGATAACGGCGAAGAGAACGGCAATGAGAATGCCGATAATGGAGAAGATGAGGCCAACAACGAGAACGATAACGGCAACTCCGAGGAAGAGAACGGTGAAGACAATGACGAAGTGAGCATGAAGGCGGAG
>PUNF01000108.1 GCA_003552525.1 Clostridia bacterium
CCAGTTGGGCCAATCCCGGTTCCGAATCAGAAATCCCAGCGGGCTCCCCAGTGTATAACCCCTGCGCACACCCGCCATGATCGTCACGCGATCCCGTTCGATGGCCATCCGGCCCCCGCGGCCATAGCCCCCCTGGCGGCGAACCATCTCCGCGTCGATGTCCTCCGCCACGAGTGGACACCCGGCGGGAAATCCCTCCAGTATCGTCATTAGCGCCCGGCCATGAGACTCGCCGGCGGTCAAGTACCTCAACACGGCAACCACTCCCGAACCCCATCCCGCATCGCATTGGCCGGGGGCGAGAACCCCACCATGATTGCAAACGCGCGTTCACCCTGGGCGATCAACATTTCGATGCCGTAGATCACCCGGGCACCCCGCTCCCGGGCCCGGCAGACCAGCGGTGTCTCGGCCGGGGTGTATACCATTTCCAGGAGGGTCGTCCCCTCGCCCATCGGATAATCGTCGGGTAGCGGGCATCCCTTATCCTCGCCCATGCCCACCGAGGTCGCCTGGATGATAAGGTCGAAACCCCCGGGCACAGCGGCTAGATCAGACCAGGCCACCCCGGGTGACCCCTCGACTTGACTCGCCTCTTGCGCAAGTGACTCGGCACGACCGGGCGTACGATTGGCCACGTGCAGCGCCGCCACCCCGGATTGTGCAAGGGCAAACGTGGCCGCGCGGGCGGCCCCCCCGGCCCCCAGCACCAGGGCGCGGGAACCGGCGGGCTCGAAACCCGCCGCGCGCAGGGCATCCAGCATACCCGCTCCGTCCGTGTTATAGCCGACCAGCCGCGCCCCGTCCCGCGCGATTACGTTGACCGCCCCGACCAGGGCCGCTGCCTCGTCCAGGGCGTCCAGTTGGTCGATCACCGTCTGTTTATGGGGTACGGTGACGTTGGCGCCCGCGAGATCGAGTGCACGCACGCCGTCCAGCGCGTCGGGCAACGCCTCGGGCGAGACCTCGAAGGTACGATAATCCCAATCGAGGCCGGCGGCCGAAAAGGCCGCGCGGAACATCCGCGGCGAGAGGCTGTGGCGGGCAGGATATCCCAGCAAACCCAGCAAACCCTCCTGCTTCGGACGGTGGACGCAGACACCGAGCCGGGTCATGTCATCCGCAAAGCCCGGGTACGATATGTCGATGGCCCGCGTCCCCTGCACATCGACCTCGATCCCGCATAGGCCCGCCAAAGCCAGCGTCATCGCCATCCGATGATCGCCACGAGCATCCACCCCGGCATCGCGCATATCCCGTTGCCCCCGGACCACCAGGTCGTCCTCCACCGTCTGCAATTCCACGCCCAGCGCACCGAGCTCATCGATCAACGCTCCGAGGCGATCCGTCTCCTTGACCCGCAGCTCTCCTACCCCGTGGAATATGCTCACCCCGTAGGCTCGGGAGGCCAAGAGCGCGAGAACCGGAATCTCGTCGATTAGGGACGGAACCTCCGATGCCCTTACCTCGAAGGCGCGAATCGGGCCCCCGGATAGGTGAATATCGGCGACGGGTTCACCACCCCACTGTCGCACGTTCTCACGGAACATGTTCACGCCCGCGCGCTCGAGAACGGAGAAGAAGCCGCCGCGCGTCGGGTTGGTGCCCACGTCCCGGAGGACAATTTCCGAGCCGGGCACCAGGAGGGCCGCGGCGGCCAAGAACGCCGCCGAGGAAGGGTCGCCCGGGATGGCCAGCGGATCCGCCGGTGCCCGCAGCCGGTCGGGACTTCCGCCCTCGAGGAACATCTCGTGGCCCAGGTTCACGACTTCCGCGCCGAAGTGACGAAGCATGCGCTCGGTGTGATCCCGGGATTGCCCGGGTTCCGCGACCGCCGTGTCATCACCGGAGAGCAGGCCCGCCAACAGGACCGCGGATTTGACCTGGGCACTGGCCACGGGGGAATCGTAACGAATACCCCGCAGTCGACCTCCGCGGATGATCAGTGGGGCAAAGCGATCCTCGCCCCGGCCGTGGATGCGCGCACCCATGGTACGCAACGGTTCGATGATCCGATCCATCGGGCGGTTGCGCAGTGAACCATCACCGGTCACGACCGCGTGAAATGGGCACCCCGCGAGGACTCCGGCCAGGAGCCGCATGGTGGTCCCCGAGTTGCCGCAATCCAGCACATCGGCGGGTTCGGACAACGCGCCACCCGTTCCACGGATTTCTACGTGATCTCCCCGCAGGGTAATGTCGGCACCCAGGGCACGCATGCACGCGATGGTGTTGCGCACATCACGACCGGGCGCGAAGTTGGTCACGCGGGTCTCCCCGTGGGCGAGGGAGCCAAGGATCACGGCGCGGTGAGAAATGGACTTGTCCCCGGGCACCCTTACACTGCCCCCGAGTGGGCCGGTGGATTCTAATGAGAGCACTCCGAACGCCTCGCTTTCAATAGGGTTTCCCGTACATTCGACATAAAGGTGGTCAATTCCCCGCCATCGTCTTCCGCGATCCATTCCCGCAACCGCACAAGATCGGCGATGGCCCCGTCTACGAGGGGAAGCAGCTCCTCTCGATTGTAGGTACAGATGTCCGCACCCATGCGGGGAGCGCCGGCCGCCACGCGCGTGGTATCCCGGAAACCACCTGCGCGCAACCGCAGGAACCCATCGGGATCATCGCCGAAGGCACGCAATCCCACGGATGCCGCGGTCACAGCCATCACCAGCGGGAGATGGCTGGTGTGGGCCACGATGCGATCATGGCGCTCCGCATCCATGGAGGAGGCCGTGGCACCGGTGGCCGCCACCATTTCGTCCACCAACGGATGGGACGGGCCACAAAGGATCCAGTGGGCGCCCGTGTACAGGTCAGCGCGCGCACCCCCGATTCCCGCCACCTCCGATCCGGCCATCGGGTGCCCCGGGACGTAGCACACTTCCCGGGGTAAGATCCGGGCGATCTCCCGGGCGATCGGGCCCTTTACACTCCCGAGATCGGTGACGACGGCATCCCCGGGAAGGTGCGGCACAACCGCGCGGAGGGCGGACGACATGGCACCGAGGGGTGTCGCAAGCACGAGGAGATCGGCGGTGGCAGCCGCGTCGGCGTCCCCGGGTGCATACGCCACGTCCACGGCCCCGACGGCAAGGGCCTCCTCCCGCGTGGGCATATCGGGATCGATCCCCGCCACCTGCCCGGCCCGGCCCCGCAGGGCCAGGCCGAGGGATCCTCCCATCAGCCCGAGGCCGATGATGAGGATGCGGGCATCATCCAGTGCAACCGGCAACGGCGACACTCCGATCGATCGACCGCGCCACCGGATCGAGGCCTTCCATGAGGGCCTCGAAACCGGGGATGGTCAAAGACTGCGGACCGTCCGACAGGGCCTTCTCGGGGCGCGGATGCACTTCCACCAGCAACCCATCGGCACCCGCGGCCACCGCGGCCCGGCTCATGGCCGGGACCAGGTCCGATCGGCCCGTT
The DNA here is from genome assembly GCA_003552525.1 of Clostridia bacterium. Taxonomy (GTDB): domain Bacteria; phylum Bacillota; class Sulfobacillia; order SLMV01; family SLMV01; genus CSSED11-154. Next base: position 3,436 of record PUNF01000108.1, read on the forward strand.
CCGTGGCTGGGATCTACGACCACGGGGAGGTGGCTGAGGCTCTTGACCAGGGGCACGGCGCTGAGATCCAGTGTGTTGCGCGTGTAGCCCTCGAAGGTACGGATCCCGCGCTCGCAGAGCATCACGCGGTGGTTTCCACCCGAGAGCACGTATTCCGCGGCCATGAGCCACTCCTCGACGGAAGACATCATGCCCCGTTTGAGCAGGACGGGTCGATCCGACGCCCCCACCTCGTGCAGGAGGCTGTAGTTTTGCATGTTGCGCGCCCCGATCTGCAGGATGTCCGCGTATCCCGAGACCAGTTCGACATCACCGGGGCTCAACACTTCCGTCACGATGAGGAGACCGGTCTCCTCCCGGGCTTCGGCCATGATCTGGAGGCCCTCTTCGCCAAGCCCCTGGAAGGAGTAGGGCGACGTGCGCGGTTTGAAGGCACCCCCGCGCAACACCTGTGCCCCGGCAGCGCGCACTCCGCGGGCGGTCTCGAGTAAGGTTTCCCGGTCTTCCACGGCGCAGGGTCCGGCCATCACGGTCACGGCTGAGCCGCCGATCGAACAGCCATTGAGCACAATTTCGGTGGTTTCCCCCTGGAATTCGCGGCTGGCCAGTTTGAACGGGTGCATAATGCGGACAACGCGCAGTACACCGGGCAAGACCTGCAAATCCTCCGGGCGAATGTGGCGGACATCTCCCACCACGCCCACGATGGTGTGTTCGACGCCCTCGGACAGATGCACGTCCAGCCCGACTCCCTCTATTCGCTCGATTACACCTTCGAGATCATTCTTTTCGGCATCCTTGCGCATGACGACGATCATTTCAGATCCCCTTCCTTTACCAAATCCGGTCGCAGCGACCGGGCCTCACGGAGATAGACGTGTCGGATGTCTTCCTTCGTACGATCGGTATGGACATGCAACAGGACGCGGATGCAGCGAGGCAACGCTCCGGGCACGGGGATTTCCCGGGCGCACATCAGCGGCGTGGATGTCCAGCCCATCCGACGCGCTGCCTCGGCCGGGAAGGCCGTGCGCAGGTCCTCGGTCACGGTAAACAGTGCACTGACCGCGTCTCCCTCCTCGATCTCGTTCTCGGCGACCAGGGTGCGCAACATCTCCTCGGTGGCGCCTAGGATCTCCGCGCGGTCATCACGTTCCACCGTTATGGCACCCCTCACGGCACGCAACAAGGACATCGCTCCTCTCCACAAACACAAAAAAAGCCGCCCTATCCAGGACGACTTTTGACCGCGGTACCACCTGACTTGCCCCACTCGGGGGCCTCTCTGTTGGGAGCAATCACTCCCTCACCGGATAACGACGGGATCGGCACGGCCTACTCGAAAGCCTTTCAGCCGGCGGCTCCGGGGTGTAATTCGACCACTCGGGCTACCGGGTCGCAGCCACCCCGGCTCTCTGTGAGCCCACCTGATCTACTTCTCCCCATCATCACGCGGATATGGAATTGTTCATAAATGTACAACGTCGTGGATTCGGTGTCAATCGGTAGTCGCGTTCTGCTATACTATCAGCGTTCGACCGTTTGATTACCAGAGAGGAGATGTGTCCTTCGTGAACGATGCATTGACAGCGAAGATCAACGACCAGATCAACAAGGAACTCTATTCGGGGTACATATATCTTGGCATGGCTGCCTACTTCGAAGGCGAGAACCTTCCGGGGTTCGCCCACTGGATGAAGCGGCAGGCGGAGGAAGAGGTCGAGCACGCGATGAAGATGTTCACCTTCCTGGCCGAACGCGGCGCTCCCATCACCCTGGATGCCATCGACGGTCCCACCACGGAGTATGACTCCGTCCTCGGCGTCTTCCGGGCCGGCCTGGAGCATGAGCAGTACGTCACCGGCCTGATCAACGACCTCTACGAGAGCGCCCTCGCGGAGAAGGACCACGCCACGGCGATCTTCTTGCAGTGGTTCGTCACCGAGCAGGTCGAAGAAGAAGACTCTTTTGGTTCCATGATCGAGGACCTCGAGCGCGTCGGAGACTGCGGCAAGGCCCTTTACATGATGGATCGCGCCGCGGCAAGCCGCGAATAATAACGCGGGGCGTGCGAACACCGGCCCGACCGGGGGAACGGATCATCCCCGCCGTTCCCCCCTTGCCCCTACCGATCAATACCCCCTCTACGGAAAATGCCTCCCGAATGCGCTTCGAGAAGACAGCAAGGCGATGAGATCCAGGGCCAGCAGAACGACCAGGATCACGACGATTCGGTCAACCTGCAAGAGCCGCGAAATCCACAGCATCACGATGCCCTGTCTGCCGGGGGACTGCAGGGCCACGTACGCCAGCGCCACCAAGAAAGGTCCACCGACCAGGGCACGCATCAGCGGGGACGCCAGTTCGCGACGGGGCGCGTAAAGCGAAAGGAGCACCGAACACCCGGCCACCAGTTCGCTCAACAACAACACGATTGCGCCGATCGCGAGGAGCATCCCGCCGGGGTAGAGTGCCAATCCCTCCCCCGCATACAGGATATTGACGGTAACGGCACCGAAAAGGACCACCAGTATGAAGGCAATGAAACCGACCGAGACCGCATACCCCATCTTCCCGAATAAAACCGCATCTGCACCATAGCCCTCTTGGCGAAGGATGCCGGGGTCGCGATCGGGCTCCTCCGGCCCGAATGCATCCGATGTAAGGTCGGCACACAGCACGACAGGCAGCCACAACCAAAAGAACATCAGCCACGGCTCCCGGATCCAGCGGATCCCGACGACGGCCGGCAGTGCAACACCGAGCCCCAGCACCAGGACCACGAGCGGCAGTAATCGGGGGCGATACCAGGACCTGCCCGCCAGCAACCCGATTCGATACTCGCGTGCGAGGATCGTCAGTACATCATCTTCCACCGTGCATTCCCCCTCATCCTACCGATGTCCATCGATCACGCCACAATTATAGGACACCTTCCCGGTTGGGGTCACAGCCGGCTTCCCCGGGGCCCCCTTCGTGAAAGAGCACCCGGGAGTGCGGGTGCGGGCCATGCCCACGAGATGTCGCCGCAGGATACACCGTTGCGGTGGACACGACGATTTTCGTGGTTTAGCATTTAGGTGGTTTGTACCCATCCAAATGCGAGGACGATGAACATATCCATGTATCCACAGGGCCGCATCGTAACCGATAACGAAGAAAGGGAACGAATCGGGAGCATCTTACGCTTCCAGGTTCCGCTGGGCCTTACGGCCATCATGATGGCTAGCACCTTCAGCATCATCAACGCCGGCCTTGCCCGCACGCCCAACCCGGAGTTCGCCCTGGCCGCCTTCGCCCTCGGGCAGACCGTAACCAACATGTTCGGGTCTCCCGTGTGGATCGCGCGGCAGATGCTCCTCGCCTACAGTACCGATCGCGATAGCCTGCGCGCGGCGGTGCGCGTCGCCGCGGGACTGGCCACGTTGGTCATGGTTTGGATCGGCATACTGGGATTCACCCCGCTGGGCCGGGTGGTATACATGGACATCTTCGGCGCCACCGAGGCACTCTTCCCGGAGGTCATGCGGGTCGTGCGCCTCTGCATCTTCCTCCCCGTCGTCCACTTCATACGGGCCTGGTCACAGGCCATCCTGATGCGACAGCAGAAGACCATCATGATGACGTGGGCGATGGTCATCCGCCTCGCGGGTATGATCCTCATGGCCCTGTTCTTGCCGGGGCTCGGTTTCGTGGAAGGTGCCGTACTCGGGGTATTCATCTGGATCGTCGGCATGGGAATCGAGGGTGCCTGTTGCGTCCGCTTCGCCTGGCCGATGCTCGGCGAGGTATACGGCCGAACGGTCCCCGCGGGTAAGACCAGCGCGACAGAGCGCGACTGCATTCGCTTCCTGCTTCCGGTGATCGCCCAAGGACTTCTGTTGACCTTCACCCTACCGGCGGTCAACGCCGGCCTGGCCCGGACGTTGACGCCAGAACGCAACCTGGCCGTATTCCAGGTCTCATGGAGCATCGCATTCATATTCCTGGCCTTCATCATGGTAAACCTCAGCCAGACTGTCCTGGTGTTGCTGGACGATGGGCGCTGGTGGCAAAGCCTCAAGCGGGTGGGAATCGGGCTATCGGCCCTCGTATCACTCGCCATGGCCGCCTTCGTGGCCGCGGGAGCCGTGGACTGGATCCTGTTGCACATCATCGGGGTGGAATCCGCCCTGCTGCCGGCGGTGCGAAGCGTTCTCCTGTTCATGTCGGTGATCCCGTTCATCGGGGGTCTGGTCGAACTGCGGACGGGAATCGCGCTGCGCCGAGGGCGCACCCCGCTGGTGGGAGCCGGGAAGGCCCTGGATCTCGCCGTCGTGGTCTTAGTCGTGTTCGGTCTTCCACAGGTATTCCCAACCCTCGAGGCCAACGTGGGCCCGATTGCCTACACCGCGGGATTGACCCTCAATTACATCTTCCTGCGCAGCAAAATCGACGAACCCACCGTACCCGGCCCCGACCGCACATCGTAGATGATCCGCCCGAATCCCCCGCCGCCAACGCGGCAGACGGGGCATCGGCCCTCCAATAGGGACGGGGTCTGCCGAAAAGACCGTACCTCGACTACCCCCGTCTAGCGGGACGGATGGCCGGCCGGGATGATCATCAGCGGATCCAACCGCGTCCCCAGGATGTTGGCGACTTCATCGTCGTCGAACGCACCGATGGATACACTCCCGAGATCGAGGGCTTCCGCCATGAGGTGAACGTTTTGCGAGGCATAGCCCACTTCCATGTGCACATACCTTTCGCCGCGCTCACCGTAGCGACCCGTGGTCCGATCGTAATCGGCGACGAGGATGAAAGACACCGGTGCCTGCGATATCACCTGCTGTCCGAGCGCGGCTCCCGCGATGGCGTCGCGCACGTCCTCCGCGCCCACCTGCTCCAACTTATCCTGGTCGAAATCGTAACGATATAGCCCGGCCGAGATACCCGTGGATTCGCCGACGGCCACGAAGACGGTCAAAGGATGCGTCGCGCCCGCGGATGGAGCGGTACGTGTGGCACCGGCCGTGGCATCGTCGGGTCTTCCGGTGGCCGCCCACAATAGGTCGGCCACATCATCTCGTTCCAGGGGATCTTCGGTGAAGGATCGAATGGATTGGCGGACCGAAAGCGCCTCCCGTACACCGAGAGCATCCCCCCGCCCTCCTGCGGCGGAAAGGTCAACCTGGTCCCCGGGTTGTACGTCCTCTTCGACTTCCGTTGGTGTGGCACAGGCGATGGCGAGCAGGCACAACAGCACGATCGTGCCCAACATGCATCCACGCATCGAGAATCACCCCCGTGGCTACGAGATTGGATATTTATGCGGGAGATCCCTGCATTCGTGGACCATTGCACCACGGGCACGGGATCGTTTACATCACGGCGCGCAGGAGCCAGAAGGTGGCCATCCCGATCCCGACGGTCAGGGGAAAACTGCGGGTGCGCACCGCGATCACCAATGCGAGCAAGCCGGCAATGAGGCGCTCGTTCCCGAGGGAAACGTCCAGTGTCTCCTCCGTGAAGACGATGGCGGGCACGATGATCGCCGAAACCGCGGCCGACGGCACATAGCGAAGAATCTGCTCCAGTATCGGCGGCACCTCCCGATTGGCGAAGACCTGGATGAAGGAAAGACGCAGCAGGAACGTGCCTATCGCCGTCGCCACCGTAATCCAAAGAATCGCCGTCGCATCCATCACCGTTCCCCCTTTCGGGCCCGGCGCGGGCGCGAGGCCACATCCACCGCAAAGCCCGCCAGGATGCCCGCGGCCACCCCGAGTACCAGGCCGAGGTTCAACGGGAGATGATATCCCGCCGCGGCACCGACCCCGCCCACGACCGCGGCGATGACCGCCGCCCGGTTCTCCAGGGAGCGAACCAGCACCGCCATGAACGTCAGGGGAATGGCGAAATCGAGGCCCCAATGCGCGGGGACGGCAGAACCGACGAAGATCCCGGCCGCGCTGAACACCTGCCAGACAAGCCACACCGGAAGGGACGCCCCCAGGTAATACCAGGCACGGGAGACCGTCTCGTCTTCCCGAAACCGGATGAGCGAGATGGCATAGCCCTGGTCGGTGAGCATGTAGGCGTATAGCCACTTCCAGGGCGTGGAAAGTGACTGGAAATAGGGGGCAATGGAAGCACTGTACACCACGAAACGCAGGTTCACCACCAGGGCAGTGTATATGACGACGAGCGGAAGCGCGCCGGCGGCGATCAACTGGTACGCGGCCAGCTGAGACGCGCCCGCGAATATGAAGACGGACATGGCCATGGCCATCGGCTGGCTGATCCCCACGTTCACCGCCGTGATGCCCGAAATCATGGCAAAGGGCATGACACCCAGCAAGATGGGCGCTATGTCCTTCGCGCCCTCGCGGAATGACCTTCGGTTTTCGTGCATCGATCGGGATCCCACCTCATCGGGTATATCTGCACCCCAGTGTAGCGCATCCGGGAAGATCGTGCATCGATACACGGGATCCGCCCGGAATGAACGCCACCCCCTTTACCGCAGGGCTGAAGCTATTCCCAATCGAGTATGCGCATGATGTTGCCGCCGAGTACCTGGGCTTTCTCTTCATCGGTCAGGGCGGAGACCTCTATCTTCGTCATCTCGACCCGGGGATTATGGAGGGGCGCATCGGACCCCCACACCAGCCGTTCGACACCGATCCGGTCCACGACATCCCGTGCCATGCGATGGGCCCAGGGTTGCACCGACGTCTCGAGGACAATATTCGGCTCCTTCGCCGCCACGTACATCGCGTCTCGATAATTGTGCATCCCCATGTGCGCCATGATCACGGTGACCTCGGGAAAGCGAGACGCCAGTTCGCCGATCAGGGCCGGCTGAGAACCGGGCTGATGGCTGTGGATGGTGACGGGTACGCCGAGATCACGGGCGCGCGCCATGAGTGGGTCGGCCAGGGGGTTCCCGGCCATCCACGAGTCCGAGGTCGGGTGCAACTTCAACCCACTCAGCCCGTACTCCCGCACGCACTTCTCCAGCTCATCCGGGGCTTCACTGCGATGGGGATTCCCCCAGTAGAAACCGCGTATGCGCTCGGGATGCTTCTGTACTGCTTCGATCACGAGCGGTAGACCCGCGTCGGAGTACTTGGTCCCGAGCGGGAAGCAGAGCGCGCCATCTACCTCCACTTCGTCCAAAAAAGCAACCAGGTCGTCGCCGGTAAACAGGCTGGTGAAGTCCCAGTTGCCCGCCACCCCGAAGTAGTTCCGATCACATTCACCCAGGTGTGTATGGGCATCTATGCGTCGCATTGCGCCTTCCCACCTTTCATCGTGCAAGACCATCCGCCAAACCCTGTCACCGCCGCCGCGATGGAGACGGCATTAGGGACGTACTTTGCACAAACCTTCTTGAGTGAAAGAACTTTTCCTTCAACATTTTCAACGGGAATCGAAACCGTGAGAACCCGTGCCGGGAATGGGCGCCGACGAAGGCGCGAGTACGATTCGCCTCCCCAATCGTGATGTGGCGTGCAAAAGCGAGGGAACGCCTCCCGTGCCAAAGGGATCATGACGGAGCAGGATTCGCGGCGCTAATCGATGATGCGTCCCTTCCAGCGCCCCAGCGTAAACCACCAGAAGGCCGCCGCCCCACCCAGTACATTGGCGATGGCGACCGACCACCAAAGCCCCTGCACCCCGAGCGTTGTGAAATGCGAAAGAAGGTACGCGAGCGGAACCCGCAGGCCCAGCATGGACAGCAGGGCAAAGGCCATGGCCGTCGCCGTGCGACCCGCACCACGGAACGCACCGTTGGCCACGTTCATCACACCGAGGAACCCGTAGGAGAAGGCGACGAGGCGGAGATACTGGCTGGTGAGGGCGATGGCCGCGAATTCGCCGGGCAGGAACACCGCCGACACCTGCTCGGAAAAGACGTACGTCAGGACCCCGAAAAGAGCGAGGGCGATGAACGCAATCTTCGACCCCAGGCGCGTCGCCTCTTCCGCCCTATCCTCCCGGCGGGCACCGAGGTTTTGGCCGACCATGGTCGTGGTCGCCTGCCCGAGCCCAAGGCTCGGCAGGAACACCACCGAGGAGATGCGGTTGCCGACCCCGAACGCTGCCAGGGTGGGTGTTCCGAACCCGGCGACGATGGCCGTCATCACGGTGATGCCGATGGCCTTCATCGAGTGTTCCAGGGCGGCGGGAATGCCGATCCGAAGGATCGTCAATACCGTCTCCAGCTCGGGACGGAGCTGGCGCGCGTTTACCTTGAGTCCCAGGGTTCCTCGGAAGAGGATGGTGAGCCCGACGGCGGCGGCGCACGCGCGGGAGAAGACGGTGGCAACGGCGGCGCCCTGTACGCCGAGGGCGGGGAAAAACCCCCAGCCGAAGATCAGGAACGGGTCCAGGATGATGTTCAGCAGCACGGCGCCCACCATCACCTTCATGGGGTTAATGGTGTCGCCGTACCCCTTGACCAACGCCTGGAAGACCGAGAAGCCGAATATGAAGGGAATGCCCAAAAACCAGGTCCTGAGATAGACCAGTGCCTCGCGAAAGACTTCCGGCTCCGGTCCCAAGAGATGCAGGATCTGCGGCGACAAGAGGTAGCCAAGCGCACTCAGGCCCAGGGCCATCAGGCCGACGAATCCGAGGGTCTGCGAAGAGAGGTAGTTGGCCCGGTCCTGCCGACCCGCTCCGATGTACTGCGCCACCATGGCGGTACCGGCGATGGTGAGGCCGATCCCCAGCGAAATGAAAAGGAAGATGATCGGGAAGCTCACGGAAACGGCCGCGACCGCCCAGTCCCCCAGCCGGCCCAACCAAAACGTGTCGGCCACGTTGTACGCGGTCTGCAGCAGATTGCTGAAGACGATAGGCCAAGATAGCGTAAGAAGCGCAGGCAAAATCGGTCCGTCGGTCAATCCTTCTACCTTGCTGCCACGGGTCGGTTGGGCCATTTTCCTCGGATCTTCCCTTCGCGAAATTGCCGTCGCCGGGGGTGGCGACGGATCACTTGGCACCCTCGGGATACTCGCTCTCGAGCACGGCGCGCTTGATCTTCGAGAAGATGCGGATCAGCGCGCAGAGTTCCTCCTCAGAGAGCTGGCGCAACACGCGCTTACTCCGCCGGAGACGGGCCGCGTTCACGTCTTCGAGGAGTGCGCGCCCCCGGTCGGTGATACCGATGTGAACCACCCGGCCGTCGGATGCATCCCTCGCCTTGGCCACCAGGCCCTTTTCCTGGGCCGCGTTGATCACGTTGGACGCCGTGGCCTGGGTTAGCGACAACTGCCCGGCGATCTCGGATACACTTTGCGTTCCCTCCACGGAGAGGAGCCGGAGCAAAAAATACTCGGGGCCCGTGACGTCGAAATCGCGAAACGCCCTCCTGACATTGGTGAAGTGTTTCCCGACGCTGGAGACGAGATAATCCAGCTCCTGAATCAGGGTATCCTTGTGATCCTCGGCCATTGTCGCCCCTCCCCTTACCAAAACAACATTCATAAATATTTTTCAGGAATACATCCCCTTTGTCAAAGGGATTCGGCCCTTCCCCTTCGACAACGCATCTCACTCTCCGCGCAATCCCAGGCGAAAATGACTGCGTACGCACGATAGGGGTATATCAGTGTCGGGAGGTGCGTTCATGCGAACACGTCGGGATCGATGCATCGGATATACGCTCATCGCCATCGGGGTATTCAATTTCGCAGACTATCTTCTCACCCTTCGGGCGCTGTCCCTCGGGATTCCCGAGGGCAATCCATACATGGACGCCCTCATCGGTACCCCCTGGTTTCCCATCGTCAAGCTGGTAATCGTTCCGGTGGGTCTTTACCGCATCTGGATGCTACGCCACGGAATGGGCTGGATCTCTCGCACGCTCCTTGGCCTCCTGCTGGCGGCGTACACCTGGGTCACCGTGTATCACATCGTCGCGTTGCTGCGCATCATGATGTGAGCACCCTCACTCCCCTGTCCCCGGTAAACGATGTGCCCCACGGCCCGGCGGATTTTCCCGATCCAGCAGGACAAAACACCCCACCCGGGAACCATATTGAATGGGCATGATAAGGATATTGACCCGGCCGGTGCTTTCACCGGTGATCGCGGACGGGAATACGGACGGCTCTTTCACGGGAGGGATAACATGCAATTCGACGGATTGGTCGCCTTCTATCATACCAAGGACCTCGACGAGACCCACCGCTTCTACCACGAGATACTCGGACTGCCGCTTTACAAGGACCAGGGCGCATGCCGGATCTATACTGTGCAGCCCGACGCACTTATCGGCTTTTGCAACCACTTTCCCGAGGCCGCACCCGAGGGGATCATCATCACGCTACTGACCGACGCCGTCGACGACATGTATGCCCGGGTGCGCGATCAAGAGGGAATCGAAATCATAGAGCCACCTGCCCGCAATGATCGGTTCAACATTTACCACTTCTTCCTGCGCGATCCCAACGGATACAAGGTCGAGATCCAGACCTTCCTCGACTGAGAGCAGGATACCGACGGAGAACGATCATGTGCATCGCATGTAACGGGGCGCCCGGCGAATCGGGCGCCCCGTTCTACTCCTATCACCGGATACGGGATAGCGGTTCCTGCCGGTACGACGGACCCACTCTTTCCCGGGCCCGGGCCCACACCACCGCCCCCGATTCCTGGGCTTCCTCGATGATCTGTCGTTCGTTCCCGCCGACATAGGAAGACCCATCCACCAGAATGCGACCCCCGACATAGTCAGCTCGACGTCCCCACTATTCCCGAAGTGAACCAGATTCGATACCACGTTCTCTTCCACCCGCGGTGTGTACCGTGCACGCAGAGAGTCAAGCATCAGAAGATCCGCGTATTTTGCTACCTCGAGGGATCCGATGCGCGCAGCCAAGCCGAGCGCCTTCGCCGCATTCAGGGTCGCCATATCCAGCATGATGGTGGGATCCGCTCGCGTGGGATCGTCCACGCGGAGCCGCCAGACGATTTGACCGATGTTTTGGAACCTCGAAGAGATCGTAAAACATGTGGTCCCTTGCCCAGCCCGACGTTCGCACCACCCGCCATCATCGCGGGGACAAAGGCGATGTAGGCGGGCTTGGCGTTGACCTGGGGATTGCGGGAAACCGCGCATCCATTACGGGTGAGCGCGGCAATATCTTCCTCACGAACGAAAACCCCGTGCGCACCGATGAAATCCGGGCCCCGAAAACCTGCCCTCTCCCCCATCGGGTCCGGCCACTCGCCCCATGCATCTTCCACCTGGCGGGGCTGCACGTCATTTTGGCAAAGGTGAATGGTTACACCCACCCCGAGGTCATCCGAGGCTCTCCTCGCCCACCGCAGCAGCTTCGGGGAACACACGTCGGTCGCGTGTGGACCAATCAGGCCGCCGATGCGCGCTCAATCTCTGCCGTGGAAGCGCGCCACGAGGTCGACGGATTCCGCCAGGTCTTCTTCTCAGAACGGTGCAAAGTAGGCATACTTTCGGCGATCGCGTATCCGCACGGGATCTGGATGCCGAAATGCCATGTGCAGGAAAGCGGGAAACCCCGCATCAACGGCGGGATCCCCCACGCGTATCGTATCGTTTCCGCTGTCCACTGCCGCCGTCAAGACGGATTTCGGTATTTCCACCTACGCCAGGCGGGCGGCGGGAGAGGAATGCTCGTGGGTTATCGCATCCCGATGCTTGCCACGATTCCCCGACAGGCGGTCTGGATGGTGACGATGGTCGCGTGCTCGAACAATGTACCCATAAGTGCCAACCACCTTTCCGACCGACCGAAGGCACGTTCCCGCTGGACGCGCCCGGGCCCTGGTCTTACCTTTTTCGCTCTCCGACCTTTTCGCCTTTGTGTTCGCAACGCAATGCCTGGAAACCGCGCAACGATGAAGGCGGGGCGGGTTGTTTCGTCGAACAAAACTATCAGCGCGTTTTCGAATCGCGGAATGATCCATCTGGAGGTGCATGTGATGACCGAACGCATCATCAAACCCGAGCCACTAACCCCGGAGTCCTTTGCCCCATTCGGAGATGTCCTGTACAGGGTACAGCGCGAGCCGGACCAGGACCTGGGCATCTATCACTACTGGGATAAGATTGCGGACCTCGAGTTCTCGGGGGACCCACCCGAGTTGGCCTATCTACGCGTGTTCCACCGCGCCCCGACACTGACGCAGATGGAGCGGCACAAGAAAGCCAGCCAAAGTTTTATCCCGGTGTCCGGGGGGCGCTGTGTTTTCGCCCTCGCACCGCCCGAATCCGGTGGCGAAGAGGGTCGGCCCCGCCCCGGTGACGTGCACGCCTTCATTCTCGACGGCAGCACCGGGGTCAACCTGCACCGGGGAACCTGGCACTGGTCGATCTTCCCCACCGGCGAATCCGCGGCCTTCATCATGCTCGTACGACGCGACACCGTGGTCGACGACCTCGAGGTCGTCGACCTAGAAGCCGCCATCGAAATCCAGATGCAGTAGCGGTCGAAAAGGGACGATGCTTACAGCGGTTTATAAAATCGTGCGCCGGGGTCTACCATGCCTAACCCCGGCGCTGCGTGCCGCTCTCTATCCGGGTAGCCCTCCGTTGCCTTCTCCTTCTCCCATCATGGACAGTGCCTGGGCCATTCCCTCTTGTGCTTCGATGGCAGGGTATACCTTGATGTCAAAGAAATCGCTCCAGGGAATGGTCACTTCAAAAAGGTTGGCAAAACCCTCCGACTCGACAAAGAGAATGACCTCCGGGTCCGAGGTATGTAACCAGTACTCGGCAACGACGCGCACGCTCTCCGGGTAGTCCTGCTGCAGACGGCGCTGCAACCGTTCCGCTTCCGTTCCCGCCTTCACCTTCATCAGAATGGCAAATAGCATCGCAATATCCCTCCTAGTATTATCAAGTTGTGTTATCGAGCACAGGTTTTCTTGTGCTTGATATAATGCACGCAGACGCTGTGGACTGGTCATCCCTCCTACCGCTTTGACGGTTATTCTAAGGCTCCAGCCACAGCTTTTTGCTAGATTGGTGATGAGTCAGA
>PUNF01000058.1 GCA_003552525.1 Clostridia bacterium
CAGGCCATCATCGTGGGTACCACGAACGTCCCGGACCAGCTTGACGAGGCTTTCCTTCGTACCGGCCGGTTCGACTACAAGATCCCGTTCCTCTACCCGGGGGACGAGGCGCGGGTAGAGGTGATGGCCGTGCACCTGGACCTGGTGCCCGGGGGCGTGGGTCGTCCGGCCCCCCTGGCCATGGACGAGGAGGAATTGCTCGCGTTCCTGCGCGAGGAGATCGTGCCCCGGACCCGGCACTTCTCCTGTGCGGAACTGGAGGAACTCATCCTCCGATCCAAGCGGATGGCCTTCGACCGCCAGGCGGAGGCGCTGGAGTGTAGCGATTTCCTCCACGCCGCGGAGACCTTCCGCGTCGATCGCGACCAGCGCAAACGCACCATCCAGACCACCATGCAACAGGTTCGCCGCTTCACCGACGACCAGCAATTCCTCAACTCCCTCGAGCGGGATATGGTGAGTGATCGCGGATGACGAAACGGGGGTCGACGCCGGCGTCGACCCCCGCGCTGTGCTGACCACTCAGCAGTGTTCTGCGGTGCTCCTGGCCGGGATTCCGCTTCCCATCGATCCAAACGAATGATTCGCCTGAACCCTGCTCTGCCGGGCCAAGATGTGCGCGTGTGCTCCCGCGAAAGGGGTTTTTCGCCGCTTTTCTCGCTCGTCGGCGGAGTGGTGGCAGGAATGCATGCACATGTATCGAAGGCTAATCGTGGAGCAATTGCAGAGACCTGGGACAGACGCGAAGAGGAGGTAGCTAGACATGGCAGCTGAAGAAAAGGCCAACAATGGCGAGAATCAACTTCCCGACTTCATGTACAACTGGAAACTGCACGGCATTGTCCTCGTCCTGACCATCATCGCAGAACTCATCGGACTTCACAGTTTCCCTGTGGGTCCCGGTACCGTCCTGATCTTACCCATGCTATACGCCCTGGTAATCGGTATCTTCCTCGGACCCCGCTTCCTCAAGGTCGCGAGCGAAAAGGACATGAGCGACGCTTCGCCGCTCATTACGCTTTCGATCCTGATCCTGGTGGCCAAGCTCGGCACCAACGTGGGTCCCAATATCCCGATCATCATCGAGTCCGGAATTCCCCTGCTTTTGCAGGAATTCGGAAACCTCGGTACGCTGTTGCTCGGCATGCCGGTGGCGATCCTGGTCGGCTTCAAGAGAGAAGCCATCGGTGCCACCTTCTCCCAGGCCCGTGAGGGCTCCCTGGCGATTATCGGTGATATGTACGGCCTGGACGGACCCGAAGGGCGTGGCGTACTCGGCGTCTACATTTTCGGTACCGTCCTGGGTGCGATCTATAACGGTCTCATGGGTGGTATCGTCGCGTCGCTCGATATCTTCCATCCGTACGCGGTGGGCATGGCCAGTGGTATCGGATCGGCGAGCATGATGAGTGCCGCATCCGGTGCTGCAGCCGCGGCGATCCCGGAGTTTTCCGACGAGATCCTATCCTTCGCCGCAACCAGCAACCTTCTGACCAGTGCCACCGGCCTGTACGTCATGATCTTCATCTCCATTCCGTTGGCGGAGCGTTACTTCAAGCTCCTCGGCGGAACGGACAACAGCGAAGAGGCGGAAGCCGGGGAATGAGACAATACGCTGGCTTGCATGCGCCCCACGAGGGTAACAGCCAGATGCGGTTTAGACCGATATCTCCAAGACTCGGGAGGAGATCGAGATGAAAGCGAGCCAAGCATTAATGGTAATGGTCATCGTAGGGGTCATTACCCTTGTCGGAAACTTCATATTCTCGGATTACGTGTTCGATCCGATCACCGCCCTGCCGGGCATGGCGATCCTTGTCGTCATCGCCTTCGCCGGGTGGGGCATCAGCGAGGCACTCAACCGTGTGTTGCCTCCGATCGTATTCTGTTCTCTCATCGGCATCATCCTGACGTCGCCGTGGACACCCGGTGCCGACTGGATCCTGTCCCACACGACGAACGTAGAGTTCCTGGCCACGACCACACCGGTGTTGGCCTACGCAGGGATCTCCATCGGCCGGGATATCGATAAGTTCACCGCCATGGGTTGGCGGATCCTGGTCGTCGGATTTGTCGTATTGACCGGTACCTTCATCTGCTCCGCTGCAATTGCTCACGTCGCCATGAGCCTTCTGGGCATGGGGTAATCATCAACATGGGGATGTAACTGAAATCGAGACCGCGCAGCCCCCGGGCTGCGCGGTCGCGCCTCGGTAGCGCAACGGCAATGTACGTGCCTCGACGCGGTGTCACAACAACGGGAGGTGATGCGGCTTCCGCGGGCCGCAACATATGGACAAGGAAACTGCCAAGAAGAAAGCGATGGAGGCCATCGACGAGAAGGCCGATCGAATTATTGCTTTCGCACAAGATATCTGGGAAAACCCCGAGCTCGGGTTCAAGGAGTTTCGGACCGCGGACAAGGTGAAGGAGTTCTTCGACGAGCTGGGACTCAATTACGAGTCGGAGATCGCCCGGACGGGCCTTCGGGCCGACGTAAAGGGCAAGTCCAGCGACTTTCGCGTGGCCATCCTCGGGGAACTGGATGCCGTGACCTGTGCCGAGCATCCGGATGCGGATCCCGACACCACCGCGGTGCACGCCTGCGGGCACCATGGCCAGCTGGCCGTGATGCTCGGTACCGCCGTCGGACTGACGCAGACGGGTATTTCGGACGAGCTGGCCGGGGATCTCGCGTTTATCGCCGTACCCGCGGAGGAGTTCATCGAGCTGGGCTATCGCGAGAAGCTGCAAGAAGAGGGCGAGATCGAGTTCTTCGGCGGCAAGCAGGAACTCATTCGCCTGGGGGTCATGGATGACATCGACATGGCGGCCATGATCCACCACCAGGCGGAAACACCCGAACGGGTGATCAAGGTCGCGGCAGGAAGCAACGGCTTCCTGGGTAAGACCGTCCGCTACCACGGCCAGGAAGCCCACGCCGGTGCCGCACCGCACTACGGTGTCAACGCGCTGAACGCCGCGATGCTCGGCCTCATGGGCATCCACGCCCAGCGTGAGACCTTCAAGGACGACGACGCGATCCGGGTGCACCCCATCATCACCAAGGGTGGAGACCTGGTCAACATCGTGCCCGCGGACGTCTCCATCGAGACGTATGTCCGCGGCCGGAGCATCGATGCCATCCTCGACGCCAACAAGAAAGTGAACCGTGCCCTGGAAGCGGGCGCGCATGCGGTGGGTGCCGAGGTCGATATCCGCGAGCTGCCGGGGTATCTCCCGGTGACCGCCGACCTCAACATGAACGATGCGTATGCTGACAACGTGCGCGCCATCCTCGGCGAGGACGGCGTGGAAGAGGCCGAGGCCTCCGGCGGCTCCACCGACATGGGCGATATCAGCCAGATCATGCCGGCGATCCACCCGTTCGTGGGCGGGGTCGAAGGCAGGGCACACGCCCGGGATTACCAGGTGGTCGATCCCGAGATGGCGTACGTCATCCCGGCCAAGGCGATGGCGGGCATGGTGATCGATCTGCTTTGGGACGACGGGGCCCTGGCCAAGAAGGTCAAGGACGAGTACGAGCCCAAGTACACCAAGGAAGAGTATCTCGAGATGTGGCGTGAACTGGCGAAATCGTGACGTCCCGTGCGGGGTGAGAAACCGCGCTCGGTGCACGTCGCTCATGGATGACGACGAGCCCGGGTTGATGGGCGCACAAACGATGTGAAAGGCGGGGGCCGACCGGAATTTTCCGGTCGGCCCCGGTCGCGTCTGCTGCAGAGAATTCAGTCCTCGATGGGGCTCCAACGATCGCGCATGCGATCCATGACCGTTGACAGGGTGGTGTACTCCATCTCGTCGAGGGGAAGCCTGTGGGGTTCAAAGGGACCCATGCGCCGCATGTACCCGGCGATGCGGTTGGCCTCTTCCCGGGCGGGCTCGAAGGAGACATCGGCGAACATATCCTGTGGGCCCACTAGTTTGCCCTCGGCCAGCTGGAAGCCCAGGGCCATCACCCGGGGCGGTCCATCGAAGCGGGTCGGCGTCGCATCGGCCACGCCCACCGGCATCAGGGGACCCGTGTGGCTTCCGCGCATCCATCCCGCCACCAAATGGGGATAGGAGAAAGGTTCTACGGCTTCGCCCACGGCGGGCAGGCCACTCTGGCACCGGACGATCATGACCGGGTCGTCCTTGCCCACGTAGCGACCGGCGATGAGGCTGAGGCGTTGCGTGCTCGCCTGGGCGGCGATCGACGCGGCCGACCCGGCCTCGTCCTTGCGATACACCGAGTGTACGACGAAACGGCTCGGCGCACCGATGAAGACCAGCATATCGTAGAGGTCCTTGGGACAGGAAAAATGCACGCGCTTGTCTTCCTTGAGGTCGTGCACCTCGAAGACGAATCCGTCGTGCATGTTGGGATCGATGACGAGTCCCGCGGTGTTGAATGGATCGGCAAACATCCGGTACAACGGGAGATTCCAGGCACCGGGCTCGGTCTTGTCCGCCATGAAGATGATGATGGGTTCGCTGGAACGCTCCTCGATCTCCATTTCCGCGACCCCGGGACCCATGCCCTTGATGTTGCCGCTGAAGGCATCGGAGAGCAGGTCCTGTCCCGCGCCGTAAAGCTTCAGCGCCTTGGCCTCTTCCGTTGCCGCCTCGAATACGTTCCAGGCAAGCTTATGTATCTCGGTGGAATCTGTACCGTGGCGGTGCGTGAGGATCAGGTTAAGATCATCGCCGACCGCCGTGACGTGAAAATCCTCCAGCAGGTCCGTCTTCGCCAACTCCTCCTGGGCGCGCTCGATGAGCCGCGGGTGTACGATGGTGTGGCCCACCAGGCCCCCGACGTCCGCCTTTATGACGCTAATGGTCACCTTGTTGCCCACGATATGAACCCTCCGTTCGATCAAGGAAGTGTCGATGGATCCCCGCATCATCCCGCGGGGACTGCATGATAGATACAATTACAGGGTATCGTACATGCGTGTGCAAGTCACCTGTGTTGTTCGCTGCAGGTGGGGTACACTATAATCAGGATATTCGATAGGAGGTGCACGATGCGAGAGAAGGTCGCGGAAGTATTGGAAGAGGTTCGTCCGGGTCTGCAAAGCCACGGTGGCGACGTGGAGCTGGTCGATGTTTCCGAGGATGATGGCGTCGTCTCGGTTCGTTTGACGGGTGCCTGCGCCGGTTGCCCCATGGCGACCATGACGCTCAAGAATGGTATCGAGCGCATCATCAAGGAACGTATTCCCGAGGTTACCGAGGTCGAGGCCGTCTGAGTCGCATCGGCTCCACCCGAGGTATGAAACGATAGGGAGTGCATCCGTCCGCGGGGCTGCCCGGTCGCTCCATTCTACGCTGGAGTGACCACACCGGTCTCGCGGACGTTTCTTTGCGACGTGCATTTTGTGGGATGGAGGGGCACATGAAAACCTTTGAAATGGACCGATACCATATGGGGCGACTCGCGCCCGGGGGAGACCTCCTCGAGGCCATCGAGTCCCTGCTGGCCGAGAGGGGGATTCGCGCCGGTTACCTGTGGGCACTGGGTGCCGTGCGCCGTGGCGCCGTCGGGTTCTTCGACCAAAAGACGCAGGAATATCGGACGATCTCCCTGGATGAACCGATGGAGATCCTGGCGTGCCAGGGCAACATATCGGTGAAGGATGGGCGCCCGTTTCCCCACGTCCATATCACCTTCGGGGATTCCCGGGGTAAAGCGGTTGGGGGACACCTGGTCGCGGGCAACGAGATCTTTGTGGCCGAGGTGTGTATCGCCGAGTTCTCGGGTCATCCCCTCGAACGCGTGGAGATCCCGGACCTCGGACTGCAACTTTGGCGGACGGATTAGCGTCGGCGATGGAATGAACGGGGCCGGTGTGGGTAGAGACCCCCGGCCCCTTGCGATTACGCGCTTCCCTGGCGTGGCGTCGGCCGCTCGCCCAAAAAGCCCCGGAGAATGGTGTGCAACTGCGTCCCCGAGATGGTTTGCACGGTGACGGATCCGGCGCCCGGATCGATCATGAGTATGTCGTGCAATCCCCCGAGTACGAAGATGGCTTCCATGCCCTCGATCGATTGGTCCCCGGTGATCGAGCCGCCGTCGATTTGGACGATCCCGTCCACGACCAGCAGGTGACCGGCGAGCCGCTGTGCATCCCCCGCGGTGCGGTAGCCGCCGTTTTCGCCCACGATCAGATCGCGCGCCACCAGGTTCTCCAGGTACTCCGCAATGGCTCCGGCCCCGGGATCCGCGGGCCGGTCGCGAAGACCCTGCAAAATGCTGGCAAGACGCTGACCCGATCCCGTCTCTCCCTGGATTTCCTCCGCGATTTCCTCCGCAGAATGGCGGCGTGCCCGGGGTTCTTCTTCGCGGGCGAGACAACCCAGTACATGTCGGCGGTCGCGATCGATCAACGTGACGAGGACGCGCGCGCTCGCGTAATCGAGGTCCGCCTCCAGGTCCGAA
The DNA here is from genome assembly GCA_003552525.1 of Clostridia bacterium. Lineage (GTDB taxonomy): Bacteria > Bacillota > Sulfobacillia > SLMV01 > SLMV01 > CSSED11-154. The sequence goes on from PUNF01000058.1 coordinate 6,446, forward strand.
TTGACCACGTGGCTGCGTCCGGTGAAGTCGGCGATGTCCTCGAGAAACGCGTGGTTCATCGGGGGGTAATCGAAGGTCAGTCCGCCCGCGGTGGTGGTAAGGGAGACGGGACTCGGATCATCCGCCGCAAAATACACCACGCGATCGGCCTGTAGGGGCCCCGAGCGAAAGCGCACCCGGGTGTAGGCGTCGGGGTTCGCGAGTTTCTGCAGCGCCGTATACCATTCCGGCGTGATTTCCCCGCCGTTTTGGATCACGCCCGCCTCCTGCAGCACCTCCATATCCTCCTGGCCGAAGTCGTCCGCTTGCAGCGTACGAAATGGCGATATCGCGCTTACGGTTTCGAAGGCACCCCCGATCCAGGCCAGGGCCGCCGGTGTGAACGTATGACTCAGTTCCATCGCACATGCTCCTTCCCGTTGCTTCACTGGACGAACCCGTGGCTGGTGCCCTCGAAGAACAGGTCTTCTCCCCGGACCCAGCCGATGATCTCGCCGGTGGTCTTGTCTCGCACCGCATGGGAGACCACGTCGCGGGCCACGTCGCCGGGCACATCCGACAGGTTGGTATGACTCAGGTCGACGTCGACATTCAAGTCGGGCATCAGGTAATCCTTGATCTCGCCGCTGGCGGCGTCTACGACGCTCCGGCCGGCACCCCCGGCGGCACCCTCGAGAATGCTCTCGCCGTCCCGGTAGGCGGAGTAGCCGCCCTGCACGGCGTCGGACCCGACGCTGTAGATGTGCTTCGTGTAGCGTCCGTAGCGATCCTTGTTCCCCAGCCGGTCGCGGGCGATCTTGTCCGCGCCGCGCAAGACGCCGCGCCCGACGTTGTCCACGACGTTCCCGCCGTCGGCGATGGATTCACCCACGCCCTGGCCGACCTCGCTCAGGCCCATGTAGGCGGTCCGGACCTTCTGCCCGGCGGGACCGGTTACGGTGGCCAAAAGATCCACACCCACGTCGGCCCCCGCCTTGACCAGCTCCGTGAAACGGGTCAGGTAGTCCCATCGTCGCGCACTGTTGGCGTGCCGCTCGTATTCTTCCGCGGCCCGCTGCATCTCCCGGGTGAGCTCCTCGCGGCGCGCCTGCATGGCGGCCTCCTCGGCCTCCCTCTGCTGGCGCAGGAGCTCCTCTCGTTCACGTCGCGCCTCGAGGGCTTCCTGCGACGGGCCTATGGGATCCCGCTGCCTGGGCGCGTAATCGATATCGGCGTCGTAATCCCGGAGCAGGTCCCTCAGGTCCCGTTCCCGCTGGTCGAGGTCCGAGATCCTCCGCTCGTGTTCGCTGACGTCGAAGCCGTCGCGGCCATACCCGTCGCGCGCGGCCTGCACCATGGATCGTTGCTCCATCACGTCGCGCAGATCATCCTGGCGCTGGCGAACCCAGTTCTCCTGGGCCTGTTCGCGCATGGCCTGCTCCTGGCGGGCGACATCTTCTAGGTGGCGTTCGTATTCCTGCCAATCGCGCTTGTTCTCGAGGTAGTCGATGTAATCCTCGTATTCTCGCCGGGCCTCTTCGTAGCTCGGATCATCGGGATCGAGGGTGCGTTGCACGTCCTCCCATTCCCTCTGGTAATGATCGATTTCGTCCAGGATTGGACGGTCGTCGGGGTGCACCTCGTCCCCGGAGGAGCCCGGACCTTCGGAATCCCCGGAGCCGCCGGCGGGAATGCTGTCCTCACCGCCGATCTCCAGGAAGTCTTCGACGGCGTTGGCGGCGGCGATGCCGGCGCCGGCGCCCAGGGCCGTGGTGATGGCCGATCCCAGGGCGCAGCCGAAGCTGGTGCTGGAGGAATTGGTGACGAAACCGGTGCGCAGTTTCAAGGGTTGACACCTCCCTGTATGGATTCACATAGGACGACGTCCCGGGTGACGGGACAGCCGCCCAAGCAGTCGGAATGGAGCGCGCATCCCCGGCACGCGCGCCTGAAGTGACTTCGAAATGCCCCGAAGCGCGCACCGAGCCACGCTTCCTCCAGGGAGTAATGGGCGAGGTCGACGGCCCATTTCCCCTCCTGGTCGAAGCTGCAGGGTGTCATGTGCATGTCCGGGGTTATGTACGCGCTGAAGCGTGCCCCCTCGCAGGTCTCGATGCTGGCCGGGTCGACGGCCGGAGCCCACTGCAAGAGCCCCGGCACCGCGCAACTGTCGAAACCGGCGACTTCGCAGTATTCTTCGCTATTGAAAAGGGAGAAGAAAGCCCGGACCCGCGGATCCTCGGCATCGAGGACGCCGGGGCCGTCGCCCTGTCCGATGGGCTTGTAAAGCAGGAAGATGATACGGTTGATACCCGCGGGAAAGGATCCCTCGCGGAGCCGGCGATACGCTTCGTCAATGGTCCAGGTACTGAGCACGTAGTGGATGTTGGTGGTGACCCCCGCGTCTAGCAGGAGCCGAATGGCCCGCAGAGTATGCGGCGCCCTTTGCCAACTGACCGCCGCCGCACCGCAGTAGTGGGCCGTCAGGGTAGCGCGTTCGGCGGTCATTCCCCACCCGGAAGTGGTGTAGTTGGGGACGATGTCCCGGGAGCGCGCGATGGCGAGGATGTCGCGGAAGGACTCGTGCTCGTCGGGGTCTCCACGCCCGCCCAGGGCGAACTGGAACGCCCGACCGGAGCATTCATCGGCGATGCGCGCGAAGTCCGCGACGGACATGTGGGGTTGGCTCCGGAGGGCGCCGCTTTGGTAACAGTCGATGCCCGATTCCGCGCACCGGCCGCTGATCCCGTGGTTGCAGTGTCCCATGATGCCCACGTCCACCAGGTGTGGAAAGGATGCCATAAAGGCGTCTCTGCCGGTATCGCGTCCGGCTTCGTCGACCACGTTGGTGCGGAAATAGGTGCCGTCATCGGGATCGAAGCTGACGCCGAAGCGGAAGCTCGGGTCGAAGTAAGCCCTCATGAAGCGGCCCGTCCGGGCAACACCAGGGGCATGGCCAACCCGGCCACCACGGCCAAAGCCCCCACGATGTAGCCGACGGTGCCCGCGTCCACCAGCATGGGCAGGGCCGACAGGATCAGACCGGCGCCCAGGGCGGCGAGACCCGTTCGAACGGCGTCCTCGGTGGGGCCTTGACGACCCACCAGTCTTGCGAGGTCGCCCGCGCCGAGGCGGACGACGGTGACGAAGGCACTGTCCTCGGTGCCGAGGAGGTATACCAGGGCCGCCAGGGTTACGATGGCCGGGGTCGATCGTCCGAGCATGCCGCCGGAGAGGTAGATGCCCAGGACCACGCCGAGGCCGGCGCCGCCCACCAGGGTGCCGAGCCGGGTGGATGCCGAATCCATTAGCAGCGATCGGGCCGCCTCGGCGCCGCCGGTGAACCGGGCCAGCGTCGCGGCGGTTCCGTTTCGACGGAGGTGGCGGAGTACGCCCTTTACCCACAGGAAGCCGATGGTCCAAAAGACCGTCTTCGGGATGATGCTGGAGTAGGCCGCACTGATGAAGATGAAGAAGGTCGCGATGGAGGCGACGGTGGGGGACAGTCGCCACACCTCTAGCGGGTGCAGGATGGCATTGATGAGGACGATGGCACCCAGGAAGATGGCGATCCGGGGTAATACCCGGGGCAGGGATCGCACGAAACGGCCCATCACCGGCTCGAGGTATTCCCGAAGTGTCTGTGGACCGGCGGCGCCCGGTGCCCTGGGGGCATCGGGAACGGGGGTAAACGGTCGCGCGGAACGGGGGCGGGGCGGTGCCTCTGCTATGGCCGGTTCGCGGCGCGGCGCAGTCGGTGGTGGAATCGGCAAAGAAGTTTCCTTCAATGGTTTCCCTCCTTGCAGATCAGAAGAAAGATCGTGTGCTTTCGGTGAAGGTCCCCGGGCGTTCCCGTGGGGCACAACCGCGGGGCGTACGAGGGGACGGGCCGTGGGTGAACCCATCCTTCTCATGCAATAGCATACCCGGGGTCGGGCGCCCCGGGATCACCCCGCGGGGTGATTCTCGTCTCCAGGGGATCTCGACAGCCCAGGCTGCCCCGCGTTTCGTCCGGGGTAGCGGGTATCACCGGCGCGCGATGGTGGGTTCAGCCGGTGCGGCTGTTCACGGGAGGGTTGACCTTCAGGACCAATTCGGTGCGATTGGACACGTGGGCCTTGGCGTACAGGTTACGGATGTGGGTCTTTAGCGTGTTCATACTGATCCCGAGTGTTTCGGCGATGTCGGCGTTTGACTGGCCGTCGAGGATGAGCATGAGCACATCGGTTTCCCGGGGTGTAATGTTCTCGACGACTTCCTCGGGGGCAGGGATTTCCCCGGGAGCCCTGCCTCGGGTTGTGGGTTCGGCGACAACCCCCAGGGCGTCGAGGCGTGCGCGTCGCAACAGCAGGATCGCGATGTTTCCGAGCAGGAGGGCAGCGGCGCCGGCGATGGCGAGGGGCAGGGTCCGAAGGGCCGCTGCATCCGCCGCCAAAAGTGGGGATACGAAATAACCGAGGGCCACCACACCGGTGTAAAGGGAGAGCCCACGCCCGATGGTTTCGGCGGAATCCCGGGCCAGCAGGGTCGCCCAGGTCGCAAGGTATACGAAGGCGAAGAGGTCGATCGCCCCGTAGCTGCTCTCCAGGAGCAGGTTCACCAGGGACCAGGCCTCGGTTCCGGTCGCGCTGATGCCGTAGGCACCGAAGAGCGCGGCGAGGCCGACCCAGGCGATCTCCTCGGTCCCGCGGGATCGATCGGAGATGTGGCCAACCCCGAGGGCGACACCGCCGTACACCACCGCCCCGATTATCGCGAGTGCGGGTGAATCGGAACGGGTGGCCGGGAAGATGAGCGTGTGTGCCATCCACGCCATGGAATAGAAGGCCAACAGGAGCAAAAAGAACGGGATCCAAAACGACCACCGTGATACGGGAGCGGATGCCCCCACGGATCCGGGCCGATTGCCCTGGTGGGCGCCGGTGGCCGGGGTGCGATTGCCCTTGATGGCCGGATACAAGAGCAGCAAAAGAGCCAGCCAGTACGCGCCCACCGGGGAGAATCCTTTCGCCAGCAGCAGCGCCCCGTAGAAGGCGGACGCGGTGGCGAACATGGCGCCGGCGTGAAAACCCCGGTGTCTCGCCGGTACATCGGGCAAGGAGATGGCCCAGCGAAGGATCACGGGGGCGGTGGCGATCCCCATCATTGCGCCGATTGCGACGGTGGTGGGGTATCGCGGGACGGGGATCACGGCGGTGTCCAATAATGAGATGCTCGCCAGGAGACCGATCACCGGGCCCCACTGGACGAGCTGCGGCAACCGGGTTCGCATGCCCGGCAGCGACAGGATGGCGTAGCCGAGGATGTTCCCGACCAAAAACGCAAGCGGGAAGGCGGAACCTGCCCCGGTGATTGCCGGTGATACGGTTGCGACTGCGCCGAGAAGTGGCAGGGCCCACATCCAGGCCACCATGGCAGCGGTGGGCATGGATGCGACCCACGAACTGGACCCTGTGGAATGGTCCTCCATAAAATCGTCCCCCGTCTCTTGGACTCTCACCATATTTCACCGGAGCGCCCGTAATTCCTGCCACTTCGCACGTATCACCCCCGGGGGTGAGAATGCCGTGCATTGGGTCCGGAGCGGCCCGGTGAGGCAAAGTATCGACGGATCCATGATGCTGTACGCGTGGCTCCGGATCGGATTGTTGAATCCCGCCTCAGCTGCGTACCGATCACGACGACCAGTATGAAGCGCACCGCCCCGGGGACACGAGAGGTGGTGCGAGAGGGGATCACGCCCGGGCTTTCGCAGGAAGCGAGGTCGGCTGTCTCGTAGGGATGATTGTGGGTCGAAATGCGCGGGTGCAGAGTGCCCCGGGGCGCATCGTCACCCTGCTGTGCTGTTATGGGAAATGAACCCGTTTGACAATTCCGGGAGGGATCAAGCGTGCGAAAGCAATTCGCCAGGATCTTTTTCAAAACTGCCGTCCCCTTTGGTGCGCTCATGGGCGCCTTTTACGGGCTGGCATCCGGGCTGTACCGGGGAATCACCCTGGGCCTGGTCTCCGGTATCCTGTTCGGGGGGATCATGACCGCCGTGCTCGGCGCTCTTCACGCCCGATCGGTGCGCACAAGATCCTCGGGTGCCCAAGACCCGGATTACGGTGTTTTGCAGCGTCGAGAGGTGCGCGTGCCGGCCCCCTACGACGAAACGTTCCAATTATGTGTGCAGTCGCTTGAGCAGTTGCCGGGCGCACAAATCCAGGACGAGGATCCTACCCGAGGGGTGATCACCGCCCAGACCGCGCGCACGTGGGATACCTGGGGAGACACGATTGCCCTTGCGATCACGGATACGGAAGACGATTGCACCCACGTGACGGTTTCCAGCGAACCCACCCGGTACCAGGTGGTCGATTATGGGAAGAACCTCGAGAACGTGGAGCGCATCGCTTCGTTTCTAAAAGAAGAGCATACCGGCACGTGATGGGCGTCTTTGGTACAGATAGGTTGTCAAACCGGGGTCGCGCCCGGGATGCACATGATTCCCCGCCGCCCCGCGTCCGGGATATTCCTTCGCAGGGCAATACCGTCCGTGGCGACCTGCCTGGAGCTGATCGATTCACCCGGCGATAATCGATGCCGGGTGATCGCCGTGGGCAGCGGGATTCGCGCATCGGTCCCTTGCGAGCGCTCGGCCGATCGCGTCCCCTTATTGGGCCCGAGGAGGCTAATAGGAGCAGGAGAGAGGGAAGGGGCTTGAGGGGGAAAGGGTGGGGGTAGGTGATCCGCATCGGGTACGGCGCCCGGGTTCGCCTGCAGGCTGAAAGTCCGCGCAGCAGCCTAAAATGCCCAGAACATGGTGATGAGGGGGATTGACACGACCAAAACGATGATCTGGACGGGCAACCCCATGCGCCAGTAATCGGTGAACCTGTATCCGCCCGGTCCCATGACCAACGTATTCGACTGGTGCCCGATCGGGGTCATGAATGCGGAGGAGGCGCTCACGGCGATTGCGATGAGGAATGGGTCTGCCGACACCCCGAGGCGTGCGGCGACACCGAGCGCAATCGGAGCGAGAAGCACCGCAGCCGCAGCGTTGTTGAGGATGTTCGACAGGAGCATGGTCACGGTCATCAGCAGGAGCATCATGATGGCGGGTGATGCGCCTTCGGATACCCGCATGAGCAGGTTCGCGATGGTTTCTGCACCGCCGCTGACCTCCAGTGCCTCTCCGACGGGGATCATCGCCCCGAGGAGTACCAATATGGGCCAGTCCAGGGCTTCATAAGCCTGTTTCAACGTGACCAATGACGCCAGGATCATGGCAATTGCAGCGGCCGGAAATGCGAGGTGCGTCGGCAGTATGCCCATCGAAGTGGCGGCAATCGCGGCAGCGAACATCGAGAGGGCGAGCAAAGGACTCCTCTCCGCGGCCCCGGTATGCGGTTCGCGTTTCGAGAGTAACAGCCAGCCGAGGGATTGGGCCGCCTCATCGATCATCTCCTCGGTGCCCTGCAGCAAGATAATGTCACCGGGGCGAAAGGAAATATTGCGCATCCGCTGCTCGACACGGGTGCCCTGCCGCGCCACTGCGAGTAGGTTGACGCCGAAACGACTCCGCAGGTTGATATCCGGTATACTTCGCCGCACCAGGGGAGAGGTGGGCTTGACCACCGCCTCCGCCAGGATGATGCCGCCGGATTCGAGCCAGCGTGTCGAGAGGTCCTTGCTTCCGACCAGTTCCAGGCCGATGGAGTCGACCAGCTTCTCGATCTCGTCTGAGTGCGCGTGCACCAGGAGGATGTCGCCTTCGAGTACAATCGTATTCGCCGACGGGCTGTTCCTCCTGACACCATCATGGATGGTGGCGACAATCGTGAATTCTGCTTCCACGGTCTGCCGCAATTCGCGCACGGTCTTACCCGCGAGGGCGGAGGTTCGCGGGATCCGTAACTCTGCAAGATAGCCCTCTTCGATGACGAGGAGGTTTTCGCTCGATGTGGCCCCCTTGCGCCGGGGTATGAGTCGCCAGCCGAGGAGGGTAATGAACAGGATGCCGGCGATGGTGACGCCCACTCCCACCGGGAAATAGTCGAATATTTCGAAGGGGACACCCTTCACATCCTGGCGAAAGCCGGCGATGATCAGGTTGGGGGGTGTCCCGATCACCGTCGTCATGCCCCCGAGTAGTGACCCAAACGCCAGTGGCATAAGCAGGATGGACGGGGGAATCCGGCTTTGCCTCGCCATCCGCATGCTGACGGGCAGTAGCAGGGCAAGGGCGCCGACGTTGTTCATAAACGCCGACAGGACGGCGACGAGAGAGGTCAGGCTGAATACCTGCAGTGTGGGGTTGTCTCCCACGGACTCGAGAACACCGGCAATCAGGTCGACGAGGCCGGCGTTGGTGAGGCCCCTGGTGAGAATCAGGATCGCGGCGACGGTGATGACCGCCGGTTGGGCGAATCCCTTGAAGGTGTCCTCGGGTGGGATGATCCCGGTAAGCGCGACCATCATGAGCGCCAGTAGGGCGACCAGGTCGTAGCGCAGCCGACCCTGTGCGAACAGAAAGAGGGCTGCGATGATCGTACCAAAAACGATGTATTGGTCCAGCATTTCCCATCCCCCGCGAACATTCTCCTGCTGTCTTTTCGCCGCGCGATGCTCCACCATTATCGGAAAATGGGCGTGGGAGTGCAAGTCGGGTCTGGCGAGGGGAAAGGGCCTTGCGATGGTGCACCGGTGGCACGGGCCCCCGAGGGCTCCCGCGTCCTGCCTTCGCTCTTATCGCCGCTTCTGCGAGGCAGCGATGCGTCCACGCTGTTCGGGATGGGCCGGGAAGGATCGGCGTTCACGCGCGACGGGAATCTCGACTGGAGACGTAGAAACCAATGGAGGCGAGGGGATGATGATGCGGGATGGAGAGACTTCCCTGGGGACGTTTCTATAACACCGACGCCGTGGAGGGAGCCCGGGGCTTCCTCGAGGACGAAAGCGTGGACCTGATCATCACGGACCCACCCTACGGAATCGAGGGAGGGTCGCTGCACGGGCACTATAACCGGGACGAAGGGTTCGTGGTTCCGGGTTATATCGAGGTGGCGCCCGAGGAATATGGGGCGTTCAGCCGGGATTGGATTGCCGAAGCCGAGCGCGTGCTCAGGCCCGGGGGTTCGCTGTACGTGGTCTCCGGATACACGAACCTGTATCATCTATTGGCGGCCCTGCGGGAGACATCCCTCGAAGAGATGAATCACATCATTTGGAAGTACAATTTTGGGGTGTACACGCGCCGCAAGTTTGTCTCCTCACATTATCACATCTTGTACTATGCCAAGCCCGGTGGAGAACGTACCTTCAACCTTTCCTGCCGGTTCGGACCGGGAGAACGGGACGAATCGGGACGTTCTCTCAACTACCGGGATCGCGAAGACGTGTGGGTCATCAACCGCGAGTACAAGCCCGGGCGCACCAAGAACAAGAATGAGTTGCCGAGGGAGCTACTGGTAAAGATGATGCAGTATAGTAGCAATCGCGGTGACCTGGTGTGTGATTTCTTCCTCGGAGGGTTTTCCACGGCCGACGTGGCAGCGGGCCTGGACCGCCGTTTCGTCGGTTTCGAGGTGTCGGAAGAGGCCTTCCAGCACGGATTGGGGCGGGTGCGCGACGTGGAGGTCGGTCACCTGCTGGCCGAGCTCCGGGAGCCCGATCGCGATGGTCACTCCCGAAACCGGGGGAAACCCTGGTCCCCCGCCGAGGAGCGGCGCCTGTTGCGAAGATACCGGGAGATGCGGGAGTCCGGGGTGGGGAAGCTGGCCTCGGTGGAGGCCCTCCGCGAAGAGTTCGGCCGGGGGAGATTCGCCCTGGAGAACGTTCTTCGCAGGCTGGACGCCTGGGAGTGATGCGGCGCGGAGGCCTTCGACCCTTATCCCGTCCCGGGGCACAATAGTCGTCCTATTGGCGGGTTTCGGCGCCGCCCGGGCGCCGGCCCTCATCGCCCGGGGGTTCACCGTCGCCGAACCGAAACCGGGAGTCCCGAGCCCGGGACCCGCGGGGAAACCTCACCC
>PUNF01000056.1 GCA_003552525.1 Clostridia bacterium
CGCTGCGGCGTCAGCTTCAGCCGTGCCGTCCGCGTCTCTAGCCTCGCGTCCCTCACTGCCCTGGCCAATGTGGCTGCCCTCCAAAAGTGTCCAAAAAGTGTCTAAAACTCGTGGTTGAACTGCTACGGACGATAGTGGATACTAGGTGGCGACAAGTCAAGCATCACGCGGCTTGTCGCGAACGGCGTTGGACACAAAAAGGCGGGCTGCAAACCCTTTCAAGGTGGCGACACGGGTTCGAATCCCGTTGGGGACGCCAAACAAATCAGGCACTTAGGCTCCCCACCGACATCAGTGTCCAATGAGTGTCCAAAATCGCACGGCGCCATTGGACACTTGTTGGACCCCACCGGGTAGCGGCCCGCCTCCACACCACAGGAGGCGAGAGCCATGACAACGAACGATCTGCCCACCGATGCCCGCGTCCTCGACACGCGGATCCCCGAGCACTACGTCGAGGGCCTCGACTACGGGCGACACGTGAGCACGCCACGATGGACGGGCTACTACGTGCGGCCCGAAGGCTCGGCGCTGCCCTTTATGGTGGCGAGGATGGACCCGGAGGCGGACGCGCCGGACGTGGCGGACCTGGAAGATGAAGCCGCCGCGCGGGCTACGGAGGCCGAGCGCGTGGCCGCCGCTTACTGCGGCGATGGTCAGCGCTTTGACCATCCACTAAGTGGCGAATCGATCCACGATTACTGTGCGGCGCGCGCGGTCTGCACACAGGTGTCGGCTGACCACCGCCAGCGGTTCGTATTCGAGGATGGGTCGGCCATCGTGATCGATGATGGCGGCTGGGACATCGAAGGTGACGAGCCATTCAGTTGGGAGGGATAAAAGAAAGCGCCCCAGCAGCCGGAGGAACTGCCGGGGCGCTACGCCGATTCCCCCACCCGGACGGCGCCACCGGGTTGCACCAGGGGTGGCGGGGGATGGAGCGCCCCGCTACCCCCGTGGGGTCAGTTGTCCGCGCCAGCCGTCTGGAACACGTCCGCATCTTCGCGGGGGTTCCAGCCCTCGGCCTCGCGCACCTCATTGGGCGTGAGGATGCCGGAGCGGACCGCGATCTCGTGACTACTCCATCGGGTTTCAGGGTCGCCCCGCAGCATCCCGGTTAGGTCGATCTCAAGCTCCACGCCATCGCCCAACAGGCGCCGCGTTAGCTCGGCTTCCAGCTTTGCGATCCACTGCGAAAGCGTCTGTTGCGCGAACCAGCGGCCCACGGTCTCGGAGTTCGTGAACGTGCCGTGCGACAGGTCGCCAATGATCGGCGGCGGCACCTGGTAGAGCCGGGCCAGTTCCTCAACGGTGAACCGCCGGGAAGCCAACAGCTCGGCATCCTCGGCGCTCAGGGACACCGGCTTCCAGGACATGCCTTCTTCCAGCACCAGGTTCCGGCGAGCGTTGCCGGTGCCCGTCACCTGCTGGTCGATGGTCTCGCGTAGGTTGCGCAGCGCGTCAGGAGACAGCTTGCCGGGGTGCTCTAGCACACCCTGCGGCGTGGCCTGGTTATGCCACATAGCCTCGGAAAACGCCTGGATGTTATGCGCGTTGCTCACCACCGCCGCCGCACGTTGCAGTCGCGAACGGCCTAGAAGCCCATCGTCGGAGCGGTCACGAAGGTGGATCACCTCGCCCTGTAGCAGCCGCCGCACGCGCCCGGTGCCGCCGTATACGCCGGTGGCGTCGCTCACGTCATACGCAAGTCGCCCGGTGGGCAGCAGGTGAACGGCAACGTGTTCCCACGGGATCGGGCGTAGTTCCACCGCGCGCCCCGCGTTATCGGTGCGAATCTCTGCGAGCCCATTACCGCGCAGCAACGTGGATGCAATGATCCATTCCGCGAAGTCCGCCCAGGTCTGCTGCTCGTTCGGCCCGTTGCGGTAGAGCCGCATCAAGTCATGATCGTGGGCAATGTCCCGGTGCGCCCCGTCGCGGCGGTAGACGTAGACGGGCAGGGTCGCCACGGCCCCGGAAATGGCGTTCACACACGCCAGCACGGTGCCCAAGTTCTCTGCCAGCCGGGCGTCCACGCTGGAGCCGCCACCGGAGTGAATACCCTGCACCGCCGCCCATGATGGATCAGCGGCGCGTTGCTCCGGTGGGTCGAATCGGTCGGCGATACGGCGAAGCAGTCCCATTAGCAGGTCTCCAGATAACGCCGTGCGCGGTTCAGGTTCGGCGTTCCCGTGCGGGCGTCAACGCTGGTACCGTCATACGCGGGCCATGCGTGGACAACGCTGATTTCATGGAGCGTCACCGCCCGCAGTTCCCGGCGCCGCCCCTCCCAGTGCTCGCCGCCCCGGGGAATCGTGAAGGCGAAGGACATGCCGCCAAGGTCGCCCCGCTCGGCCATCGCCAGCAGATCACGGCCTAGTGTGGTGTCCGGTACATCGAGCTCGAACCGCAGCCCCTGTTGATCCTCTGACAGCCGCAACGTCCCCGTTCGGGTACGCGCCAGCAGCCTGGTGGGGTCGTGATCCACCAGGGCGAGCACGTCCCGGTCGGAGCGCAGCGTGTCCGCAAACGCCCCGCGCCGGATGGTCTCGGTAAAGTCACCGATACGCGCCGAAGCGCCGAAGGTGGCGGCGTAACCCGTCAGCCTCCGGCCCTCGGCGCGTACCTCAGTGGCTTGGCGGTACTCGGTCGCCATTATTCGGCGCTCAGGTCACCAAAGGCGAACGATTCCGGGCGGCGCACGTTCACATCAACGGTCTGGATGATGCGGTATTGCACGTTGCCCTTTTCATAGGAGCCCTGCGCGTAGGGGTTCGGCAGGATTTCAACGCCGCCCCACATGCCGATGAGCACGTCAGCGAAGTTGCCGAACAGCAGCTTGTCTGCCGCCATGTGCGTGGACCGGGCCACCTGGTAGCCGTCCAGGGCGTCGCGGGATTCCATGATGAATCCGTGCTCCGGCTCACCGTCCACGCGGTTCGTGGTGCGCAGGGTGCGAACCACGCTCGGCGTGGTGGCGAAGGCATTGCCCTCGGCGTCCGCGTCCTCAAGGGTGCCGATCAGCTCCTGGACCTTGGCCCAGGTCGCGGCGAAGTCGGACACCTCAGTGACGCCGGAGCGGTTCAGAATGCCCGTTGGCTCAGTGCCTCCGGTACCGTTCAGCGCCGCACGGTCCACCGCGCGGGCAATGACAGCCGCGAAGTCGCTCTGCACAAGCTGTTCAATGTCCGGGCTGGACTGCAACAGCATATTCCGCGACACCTCAGTGCGGGCGCCTACGTGCTTGGGCGAAAGCTGAACCTGCCGGAACTCGTGGGTACTGGCCGGAATCTCGCTGTTCTCCGCGAACCAGTTGGCTTCGGCGGACTCGGACAGCCCCGGAATATCAACATCGCCCTGAAGGTCCGTCAGCATCCGGGCGCCCAGCGCCTGGACGATGATCCGCGAGCGCAGCAGGTCAATGAACTGCCCGCCCAGGTGATCGGTAGCGATCAGGTTCCCACCAGGGCCACCGGCGGGGTTGTCGGTCGTCAGCACGTTACGGGTTTCAGCCGCGCCAGCCGCGAGCGGGATCATCACCCCCGTGGGGTTGACGCCCATGCGCTTGGCGCACTCCTGGCCCAGCTCGCGTTCCCGGCCCCAATCCACGTCAAGGCCCGCCGCACCGGCGAGCGCCCGGCGGAAACTGAAGCTGCGCAGTTCCTGCTCGTACTGGTCAGCGCCACCGCCAGAAACGGGCGTGCCCTGCATCCGGCGCTCGGCTTCGGCCAGGCTCTCGGCACGCTCCAGGGAGCGTTCCACCTGTTCCAAGTCAGCTTTGTGCTTGTCGAAGGTCTCAGCCTGCTCTGCGGACAGGTCGCCGCCGTCGCCCTGCGGGTTCTCGGTCAAGGCCCGCATGGC
>PUNF01000098.1 GCA_003552525.1 Clostridia bacterium
AAGGCAGAGGCGCGCTGGTGGACCAGGCGGCACGAGATCTGGTCGAGAGGAAGGGTGTGCAGGTACTTGGGACGGTTGCCAAGATCCACTTTTCCAACACCGATCGCGTACTCGAGGAGGGTCCGTGATGAATCGCAACAGATTGTGGCGCTTGCTGAAGATACTGCGGCTGGCATCGGCTCCCGAGCCCTTGAACGCCGAAGACATGGCCGGGTCGCTCGGGGTATCTCGCCGTACGTTCCACCGGGATCGGGAGGTCTTGGAAGATGCCGGGATCCCCATTATGTATGACGGAGAGGGATATCGCCTGGCGGGGAAGATTTTTCTTCCCGCCGTGCACCTGCAATGGGACGAAGGGTTGGCGCTGATGATTACTCTTCGTGCGGCCATGGACTCGGGTGGGACCCCGTTTTCTGACTCGCTGCAGGATGCCCTCGAGAAGATCGAATCGGGAATTCCCCCCGGGGTGAAAGAAGAGATTGCCTCTGCAGGCGAGGAAATCAACATAGAGCAAAAGCCGATGGTGGACATGTCACAACATAATGACACGTTTCGTGCCTTGTGGGGTGCTTGCCGTGATCACGAGCTGATGCAGATCGGCTACTGGGGACGGGATGACGAGGCTCCATCCCGACGAGAGGTAGAGCCCCTCGCAATATTTCACCGGTGGCGCGCATGGTACCTGGTTGCCCATTGCAGGTTGCGGGACGAGTTACGCACGTTTCGCATCGACAGAATTACGGATTTATCTTTTCCCGGAGAATACTTTGTACCGCCCCGCGATTTTGATCTAGAGGAATACCTAGCGCGCGCATGGCTGGTCGAGGGTGGCGAGCCCGTCGATGTAGAAATTGCCTTTTCGGGTGTCGCTGCCCGACTCGTCCGGGAGCTGTCCTGGCATCCCACACAGACGACGCGAAAAAGCCCAGATGGTCGTGTGATCGCGCACTTTCGTACCGGTGGGTTGCGAGAACTGGCCGAATGGGTTGTTGGCTTCGGTGGTGAGGCGGAGGCGCTGGCCCCGGCGGAGTTGCGAGAGATGGTGTTGGGTCTCGGCAGGGCGATCGTTGAAGTGCACGCGGATACCCGGGAATAACCCGGGCCATCCGGCGACTTGGACTTTCATCTGCCTGGTCATGGGTATATTGGGTAGCATTCCTTGCCATACAGCACCATCGGATATGTCGTTCCCGGTGAGGACCCTTGCCCGGCTTTAAAAAGACGCAGGGACCGCTGCGAGTCAATCGGAAGCGTGACTTGCGGCGGTCCCTATTTGCCTAACGCGTTGGCAGTTCACAAAATTCGTTAGGCGCTACTCTTTTCTTCTTCGTCGACACAGATGGCAAGATCGGGGCAATTCATCTCGCATAATTTGCATTCCGTACAGTCCTCGGGACGTACAACGCTACATATGGTGAAGCCTTTACGGTTCATCGCATCACCGATCTCTAGGACATCCCTGGGACAATAGAATACGCAGAGGCCGCAGCCTTTGCAGATCTCTCCGTCAATATGCACTGGCACTGGATTCACCCACCCCTCACTTTACGGATGATATCGACCATGTCTGCGGGAATACGTGCTGTATGCGCACCAGCCGCCTCGAGCGCCGCGATCTTCGCTTGTGCGGTCCCACGGTCGCCTTCAATGATTGCGCCGGCGTGCCCGAGGGACTTTCCTTCGGGTGCGGCCCGACCGACGATCATGGCGACGACTGGCTTCGAAATGTTCTCGGCGATAAAAGCGGCGGCTTCCTCTTCCATGCTTCCGCCGATTTCGCCGAGCATCACGATGACATCAGTTTCGGGGTCTTCCTCGAACAGTTCCAAGACTTCCGTTTGCGAAAGGCCCCATATCGGACCTCCGCCCAAACCGACGACGGTAGACTGTCCTATACCGGCCTCGGTGAGAGATTTTCCAACCTCGTAAGACAGTGCACCACTCTTGGATACCATGCCGACTTTGCCTTCGGTGAACATGCGCGTGGGATGTGCACCCATTTTGCACTTGCCGGGGGCGATGAGCCCTGGCGTTCCCGGCCCGACTATACGGGCGCCGCGTGCACGGGCCACGCCGATGAGGCTTACAACATCGTGATCAGGTATCTCCTCGGTGGTGAGCACCAGAAGCTTGATTCCGCTGTCGAATGTTTCGATGGCGGCATCCTTGGCGAAAGGTGCCGGGACGAAACTAATGACCGCGTCAACCTCGTGCTCCTCAAGTGCATCCTCGATGAGATCGTAAACGGGTACGCCGTGTACCGATTCACCCGCTTTTCCGGGTGTGACGCCGGCGACGACCTTGGTGCCGGCCTCGAGCATGACCTTAGTCTGCAAAGACCCGGAACGGCCGGTAATACCTTGAACGAGGACCTTGGTGTTTTCGTTTACCAGAATGGACATCAGCTATCACCCTTTGCCAGACGAACCGCTTCCTCGACGGCACCGGGCAGGTCATCGAACGTATCGAGACCGGCTTCATGCATCATTTCCTTGCCGACCTCTTCTAAAGTGCCGACCATGCGCACGACCAGGGGTACGTCTATACCGTGATCTTCGCGATATTTGAGGATGCCTTCGGCCATCTCATCCATGCGATTGAAGCCACCGATAAGTACAATGAGGAGTGCTTTTACCTTCGGCTGACGGGCCATCACGGAGCCGATAGCATCGTAAATGACCTGGGGATTGGTGAATCCCCCCATCTCACAGAAGGTTGCGGCTTCTCCACCGGCATCGCGGATCAGGTCGAGGGTCAACATCCCGGTTCCGGCTCCGTCGGAGATCATTCCGAGGTCTCCGTCGAGATCGACGAAGGTGGTGGTATCCTCCTTCTCGAGGCTCTCGCTCTGCCCGGTTAGGGCGTTCTGCTCCTCGAGCAGTGCACTAAATACGTCTTTCCTGCGATACGCTGCCTTTTCGTCCAGCAGAACCTTCGAATCGAGGGCGAGAAGGCCATCCGCAGTCTGCGCCAAGGGATTGATCTCTACGAGGGTGGCGTCCGTCTCGGCGAAGACGCGATACATTCTGGCGACCAGATCGGACAACTGCCTGGGCTTGGCAATCCCGAGGCTTCGAGCCGCGCGACGGACCTGGTAGTCCAGCGGTCCCAGGAGGGGATCGAATACCTGGGTGAGAATGGCCTCGGGATTCTCGCGAGCCACCTCTTCGATGTCGACGCCGCCGGACGCACTGGCAATCAGCAGCGGGAGTGCCCGGCCTCCATCGTGGGTCAGGGCGAGGTAGTATTCGTTGGTGAATGCGACCTTTTCCTCCATCAGGACAGCGGCGACTTGCTCGTCACCAATTGTCTTCTGAAAGAGATCCTCGACTGCGAGGTTGGCCTCTTCATTGTCGTCTACGACGCGAATACCGCCCGCTTTGCCCCGTCCCCCGACGAGGACCTGGGATTTCAGGACTCCCGGAGCATCGAAGGGCATTGCATCGGTCGGTGATCTCAAGAGACCGGATTTTGGCACGGGAATCCCGTATTCCGCAAAGAGCCTCTTTCCCTGAAACTCGTATAGCTTCATTCGATGACCTCCAGGTTAATGCCCTCGGCCAGTTCGATACCGGCCTCGATGGCGCGGGTGTTGATGTCGATGAATTGCGGCTTCACCAGATCCTGCACCGCAGAAAGCAATTCGTCCTTGGTGAGGATTCCCGTGGCTTGCTGCACGAACCCGAGCAATACCATGTTCGCAGCGATCCGGTTTCCGAGGTCAACGGCGGTCTGTGTCGCGGGAACCTCGATCACCTGCCCATCGACTTCGGGGATCTCCTTTACCAGTGTGGGGTCCACGATCAGAATGCCGCCCTGCTTCAGGTCGCTTACGTAGCGATCGAGGGCGCTCTGTGACATTGCCACAAGGACATCTTTCTCGTCGGAGTGGGGGGAGCGAACTTCTTCGTCGGCGACGATGAGTTCCGCCTGACACTGCCCGCCCCGGGCTTCTGATCCGTAAGATTGTGTTTGCACGGCGTAATAGCCCTTCTTTGTCACTAGGGCTGTTCCAAGGGTAATCGCGGAGAGGATGATTCCCTGTCCCCCGAATCCGCAGAACCGAATCTTAAGAGGTTTCATCATTATCACCCGATTCATAGATGGTGCTACCGTAGAAGACCGGGCGCTGGGTGTTCACGAACTCACCGACGACGAGACCTTCCGACATCTCCTCGGGGTCCATCTTGTCCGCACGCGTCTTCGGTATCGCGGCGCTCTTGATCCAGTCGACAACCTTGGTGGGGTCTCCCGTGCCGAGTGCATAGCGACCGAAGTGTGTGGGGCATCCGGTGATGATCTCGACAACAGAGAAACCGGTGTGCTGCATGGCCGTCTTGATGGCGCGTATGGCTTGCATTGCGTGGGCCGTGGTCCAGCGGCTCACATAGGTTGCCCCGGAGGTCTCGGCCATCTTGCACAGATCGAACGGAGGTTCGCTGCTGCCGTAGGGTGTGGTCATGGTCGTCGCGGCGAGCGGGGTGGTCGGCGCTACCTGGCCACCGGTCATGGCAAAGTTTAGGTTGTTCACGACGATGCACGTAACGTCGATGTTTCGACGCGCGGCGTGGATGAAGTGGTTTCCACCGATGGATAGGGCATCCCCGTCACCGGCGAAAACGACGACGGGCATATCGGGACGCGTCATCTTGATCCCGGTGGCCCATGGCAACGTTCTCCCGTGGATGCCGTGGAGTGCGTCGGTATCGAGGAATACCGGGATACGCGCGGCGCAGCCGACGCCGCCGATACAGGTCATATCTTGAGGCTTTACGTCTAACTCGTGGCATGCCCGGAGGAAGTAGTTCAGTACCTGGCCACATCCACAACCGGGACAGAACATGTGTGGCAGACTATCGGGACGGGTGTTCTCCCTTCGGGGATAGAGCTTGGGGCTCATTTCCAGACCTCCTTGATGGAGCGGTATATCTCTTCGGGAGAGTGGATGATACCCCGGTTCTTTGTGCAACGGTGTACGGGCACGCGACCGGCAACGACTCTCTCGATTTCGTTGGCATACTTGCCGATGTTCATCTCTACCGAGATCACTTCCTTGGCCTTTGCGGTGGCTTTCTTGATCTGCTCCTCGGGCACCGGCCATACGGCGTCTAGCTTGAGAAGACCCGCCGCGATACCCTCATCACGGGCCATCTGCACGGCATCTAATGCCGGACGAACCTCGCTGCCGTATGCGATTAGCACGATGTCCGCATCATCGACCGCGAAGGAGCGGGGCTGGCAAATGACGTCACGGTTCTTGGCAATCTTACCCGTGAGGCGGTCATACATACGTTCGTAAACATCTGGATCCCAGTCGATGCTTCCTTCTTCGTCGTGTGGATTAATGGAATAGATCGTGCCATATCCCTCGCCCAGTGGTGCGAAATCAGGCACCCCATATTCGGGGGCAGCGAAAGGCTTGTACTCGTCCGGCGACAAGTCCGTGTACTTTCGGTTTACGATCTCGATCTCTTCAGCGGTGGGGATATCCAAGCGCTCTCGCATCAAGGCGATGGTCGTTTCGGATGCGACGATGACTGGCGTGCGGTACTCCTCGGCCAGATTAAAGGCACGGACAGTGTACTCGAAGAGTTCCTGAATGGATGATGGAGCGAGCACGATGATCTCGTAGTCTCCATCGGTGCCCCAACGCATCTGCATGACGTCGGCTTGCGTTGCGAAGTTTTCTCCGCGACAGCGCTGCACATCGACGATCACGCAGGGTGCCTCTACCGCAACGGCATATCCGATACCTTCCTGGAAGTGGTTGTAGCCGGCACTGGCAGTGGCAGTCATTGCTTTCGCTCCAGCGATAGATGCTCCTGTTACTGCGTAAATCGAGAACAGCTCATCTTCACCCTGGATGAATGTTCCCCCGACTTCGGGCAGTCTTTGCGACATGCGCTCCGAGATCTCGTTGGCGGGGGTGATGGGATACCCGGCGAAGAAGTCGCATCCGGCCGCTAGAGCCCCTTCTGATGTTGCATAATTGCCCAACATGAAGTGGACCCCAGTCAGGACCCGACTCTGGGGATTGCTCCCGTCTGATGCCATGGGGTATTGCTCCTTTCCTATCAGGCATCTCGGTGCAAGATGGGACCGTGGGGACGATACAAATGTGTGTACATCCCAAGTCGACTTGCGCCGATCCGCCTATGTCGTGCGGCTTGGTGATTTTACTACCCCGGGATGGGGCAGCCGACCATATGTATACCACCCTTAATAATGAAGAGACGGGACAATCGCGTCAACCCTTGGAGCCGCAGCACATGGCACGATGGATCCAGACCGTATTGGGGTGTCCTGGGTTCGCTCTAATTGGTTGCCGTGGGAGTCGCGGGCAGATTCCGAATAGGGAAAATAATCTATCGAGAGTCCTCTCACCAGGGGTGTAAACGAACGGGCTCGGGGTGGGTCGAATCGACGTCTCGGCTTTGCGTACAAGAGTATAGTGGCCCGTGGATATGGGTATCGGCCACGGGCAGCAGCAAGGGGCGGACTCTCGTGAATGGGCCGCCCCGAAATGACGATTCCTGGGTGAGCAACTTCGAACGGTACTAGGGAGTGATGGCGGAGATATCCCGGGTTCACGGTTGGATTTCGAGTTCTCGAGGTGATCTCGCGCGACTTCATGCGACAGGCCCTGGGGTGTTCTGTTATTAGTGCTACACAGTCAGGCAGAGCCTGTCGCGAAGCATGTCACGGGTTTTCATGCGCTAGCGCAAGGAAGTTATCATCTTCCGAATCATCTCGTGCCGGAAATCCGGGATATCAAACTCGTGGATTAGGAGGTCCAGGATGCCCTCCGTTTCCGCAGCGGAGGCGACCAACCCTTTCAAGCGACCACCGAAATTCTCCAACCATTCGCGTTGGTCGGTGATGGCCTCGGGCCCGGCCGGCTTTCCATGCCCGGGCAGTACATGTTTTACGGCGAGCTGTTCGAGTGTACGCAAGCTTTCGATCCATTGGTCGAGGTCCGCATCTCCCATGAAGGGAAAGCGACCTTGGAACACGAGATCACTGGTAAAAAGCACTTCTCGCTCGGGAATATAGATGACGCACATACCGGGCGCGTGTCCGCCGATCTCACGGATCTCGACTGTCTTCTCTGCCAGGTGGATCCGCATATGGCCATCGAATGTAAGATTTGGAAGTGGCAATGGTGCCTTGGAGGGGGCGAGTTTTTCCCACATCGCGGGCAGCTCTTGTGCCATCAACTTTCGTGTCGTGGTGCTGGAAATAATGGGGGAAGAGAACGCTGCGTTCCCGAAAGTATGGTCCGGATGGTGGTGGCTATTGATGGTCAGGTAGATTGGTTTTGCGGTGCGCGCTGAGATGTGCGCCTGGAGCAGCTCACCGTCGCCGGGACCACGCATCGTATCTACGACGATGGTGCCCCGCTCCGTCGTGATGAATACGGAGTTTACGGTCTCTTTCGCATCCGAAACGATATATACGTCCTGGAGGACCTGCAACACTTATCCTCTCCTTCCTGGTAAAACAGCCCGGGGAAAGCGGGCACTCTGTCGTATTCGGCAATACCATGTGAATCCCTTCGTGAGCCATAGCGGTTCCTGAAGAGGGGTGAGCCGGGATGGCGTATAATACCCGAATGCGAGGAGAAACTAATATGGGATGTGGGCTCCGTACGCTTCGTGTAGACGCCTTTCCCGTTTCGGAAGGGGATCCTCGATGGATGACAGGGGTATGCGCAAGTTCAAAGCCGTATTCGTTCTCGCCGTGGTGTTGGCGCTGGTCTCGTGTACCTGGCCGGCTGCCGATCCGTCGGACCAGCGAGTCGAGGACCGGTTGACCCCGGAGGAGCCGGTGGACGAACCCGCTGAGAACGCCACTGCAGATGATTGCAGCCCGGAGGATCACGCGTCCGTCGCGAACGAGGAGCTCCCGGCGCTCGAGATCGAGATGGAAGTTTGGCCGGAACGAATCGCGCGAGGAGAATACGCGATTGTCAGGCTTGGCGATGTTCCCTCGGAAGGGGAGACTCGCGTGCGATTTGCCGGCACGTGGTGGGATACCCATTGCTGGGAGGACGAGGCCCGGATTGTCGTCGTACCCGCTAGCTACCACATGGAACCCGGGATGCACTTGGTGGAGGCAAGAACGCGTGGGCTTGATCAGAAGGGAGTCGCGTATGCCTGGGTTCACGTGCTCGAAGGAGAATTTGAAACCCAGCATCTTACGGTCGATGCAGAGCTCCGATCGAAACGCAGTCCGGACTTGTGGCGGGAGGATCGGGTGCACTTTGCCCGTGCGCGCGGCACAACGCATCCAATTCCCCTATGGGAACATGGTGCGTTCTATACTCCCCTCGAAGGTCGTCTCACGTCTTCCTTCGGACTCCTTCGCTACATCAACGAGGAGCCAGCCGGTCGCCACTCGGGCATCGACATCGCAGCTCCCCAGGGCACACCCATTGTTGCTGCGGCCGACGGAGTGGTGTCACTGGCGATGTCACTGCACGTCACGGGGGAGACCATCGTCATTGATCATGGGCTGAACCTGTTTGGCTGCTACTATCACCTGAGTGAACTATGGGTAGAGGAGGGAGATACCATACGCGCGGGTGAGACCATCGGCTTGGTCGGTTCCACCGGTTTCTCCACCGGTCCCCACTTGCACTACACGGCTAGCATTGGCGACATTCCCGTCGATCCGCAGCTATGGTTTGATGGTGATCCCCTCCGTTTTCTTCCCTAACGCCGCTGCGTGGTATTTCCGGTGTGCTCTCCAGTGGAGATCGTGGAGATCGGAAACCATTGGTGCGCCCAACGCGCGGACAGTCACATATCCCGCCGATCCCCGCATTCATTGGTGCAGAAGATCTATGTCCAACATTGGTGCAGAGACCTATGTCCAAATGGAAACGGCCGCAACCCGTGAAAGCTGCGGCCATGCTATGCATACACGATCTCGCCAGTCGCGCTTCCTTTCGTGTGGCGGATGCCTCCGAACCGATCAGAGCCCCCGAAGCCAGCGAAATCGCTGGGGGATCGAGGGAGTGAGGGGGCTCCGAATCCTCGTGTATGACCCGACCCCTATTGCCCCCATACCTCCGCGTATTCGGGCTTGTGGATCTGAACACGAGCCTCGGTCCGCAGCTCGTCGAGGATTTCCTGCCCGGGGCGTGCCTGGGTTTCCTTGAAGGCCTCGGCTACGCGCTCTTTTACCTCATCGAATTCCGCGGGACGGCCCTCCTGCCGATCCGTTACCTTGATGACGTGGAATCCGGCATAACTCTCGACGGGCTCGGAGATTTCACCCACGTCTGTCCCGAACGCAGCGTCTTCGAAGGAGGGGTCCATTTCGTTATAACCAAAAAACCCCAGGTCGCCGCCCTGCTCGGCACTCCCTGGATCCTGCGAATGCATGCGCGCGAGGTCCCCAAAGTCAGCGCCTTCATCGAGCAGGTCAATCATGTGCCAGGCGGAGGGTTCGTCGGGTACGAGAATGTGAGAAGCCCGCACTTCATCACGGTAATCAAATTGCTCGCGGTTGTCGGAGAAGTATTCGTACAGCCGCTCCTCGCTGGTGTCGATCTCCGCGAAGCGGATGTTATCGAGCGCGATGGAAATGGCGAGATTATATCGGAAGCTTGCGTCATTCATGCCGTATTGGGCGAGGAATTGGGAGTAACCCAGCTCACCAAACTGTTCTAGGATATCATCGATTTCCGCATCGATGTCTTCCTCGGTTGGAGCCAGCCCTTGTTCTTCGGCTGCCGACATGGCGATCTCGTAGATAATCATGGTACGTAGTGCTTCTTCCCCGTACATATTTTCGAGCTGCTGCGAAAACTCGGACTGGTCGATCTCCGTTCCCTGCACGGTCGCAACGGTTGTTGGAGGCCCACCTTGGCTGGCATACCACGCCACCGTGGATCCGACCAGAGCAACCGCTATGACAACGGCGAGAATGAGCCGATGCTTCTTCAATTGATTTCCCCCCAAGAAATGGTGGCCACATCGAACCGAATCGAGCGGACAACAAAGTGTACGCCCAGTGTACACGTAGGCCCCTTGGCCCACAAGACGTTGCGCTTCCCAAAGCCCGTTGACAAGTGTATTCTTATATGGGAATATACTTACCGGAGATGATGTACATGTACTCGCATCTAGAGAATAAAGCCAATTTGGCGCGCGCGGTTGCGAATCCAACCCGCATCGCGATCTTGGAATTGCTCCTTGCCCGAGGAGAGGTTTGCGTATGCGATATTGCCGTGGAGGTGGGTGTGTCTCAGCCATCTGCATCGAAACACTTGGGGCTATTGCGTAATCGTGGCCTTGTGCTGCACCGCAAGGATGGACTGCGCGTATTGTATCGATTGAGCGACAATTCTGTACGTATCTTGATAGAGACCCTGGGTGAGATCGCCGGTGATTTGAAGGCGCAAATGAGAGAGGTTGTTGATCGTTGAAGGACGTTTTCGAGCGCATATCGGCATACTGGCGTAATACCGAAGTACGGATCTTCCTGCTGATCGCCTCGGTTTTCTCCGTGGTATACTTTGCGCCGCTTGAGGATCCGCGGGTTTCGGCATCCATCCTGGAGGCTTTCTACATGCTCCAGTATTATGCCCGTGAGCACGTACTCTTCTGCCTGATTCCAGCATTCTTCGTTGCCGGTGCCATCGCCAACTTTGTCTCCCAAGGCGCCGTGATACGCTACTTCGGTTCGGATGCCCCCGCATGGCTATCCTACTCGGTAGCCTCGGTCTCCGGTGCGGTGCTGGCGGTGTGCTCCTGTACGGTACTGCCGTTGTTCTCTGGCATCTATAAGCGCGGTGCAGGCGTCGGTCCAGCGTGCGCTTTCCTCTATTCCGGACCGGCGATTAACGTGCTTGCGATTATATTGACCGCTCGCGTGCTGGGATGGCAACTCGGGTTGGCACGCGCGATTGCGGCAGTGGTTTTTGCCTTTGTTGTTGGTTTGACCATGTCCCTGTTGTACGGGCAGGACGATGCACAACGAACGGCCGATATTCCACAGGATGCGTACGCGGAAGAAGAGGTGCGAGCGCCATGGCAAAACCTGGTGTTCTTCATTACCTTGATACTCATCCTCGTTTTTGCGGCCTGGAGTCGTCCCGACGCTGTCGGTGGGCTGTGGTATGTGATTTTCCAGTGGAAATGGTACTTCGTGGGTGCACTACTCGCGTTGTTGGCGTACACCTTGGTTAGATGGTTCGCTCCAGAGGAAAGAATCTATTGGGTGGAGTCCACTTGGGACTTCACCAAGCAAATCTTACCGCTGCTTTTCGTGGGCGTGTTGATCGCCGGTTTGCTCATGGGGCGTCCGGAAACCGAAGCGGGGCTTATTCCGGCGAATTACGTTGCCGGTCTCGTGGGAGGGAATTCATTGACGGCGAACTTGGCGGCCTCCGTACTCGGTGCGTTCATGTATTTTGCGACTCTCACCGAGGTGCCGATTCTACAAGGACTCTTGGGGCTTGGAATGGGACCAGGCCCTGCTTTGGCACTACTGCTCGCCGGACCGGCACTGAGCCTGCCGAACATGTTGGTCATCCGGAGCGTGATCGGTACACGCCGTACAGCAGTATTCGTCGCGTTGGTCGTAGCACTGGCGACGGTGAGCGGATTGATTTATGGAGCGATCGTCGCCTAGCAACGAGCGTTGGGAATGGCGACCGAAAGAGAAGACCGTGATTGAGGAAAGAGGGGTTGTGAACGATGGAAATCACGATTTTTGGACCGGGTTGTCCAAAGTGCAAGACGATGGAGAAGAATGCACAGCAGGCCGTGGAAGAACTCGGATTGGATGCGACGGTAACGAAGGTCGAAGACCTCGATGTCATGGCAGAGCACGGCGTGATGATTACGCCGGCTTTGGCGATTGACGGGGACCTGGTGATCTCGGGGCGCGTTGCAAGCCCCAACCAGATCACGAAGATGATCGAAGATCGCACGTAGACACGTCCGTCCCGGGGGCGAAGGGCGCCCCCGGGGTTCTTGACACGCTTCTCGGCGCTTACGATACTTGGGGGGACGTGAGTACTCCTATCGGTTTCGCGCATGAGAGGGGCGGGCGTGTATGGAGTGTTTTTCCCGGGAGATGTCATTCCCCGATGTCCTAGAGAATCCAGATGATGATAGCCTTTACCGATTATGTTCCCACGAAGCACAGGAGACTGTATATGGTAGCACCTGTTTTGTTACCCGGGTACGGAATCGAAGTGCCCGGGATACTTACGTGGTGGATTCGGTGGAGCTGGGACGGCGGCAGCAGCCGATCGCAGAGTCCCGGGCGCGCGAAATCGCTGTCCAGGTTCACGAATACCTCGACGGGGAACCGGTCGTTCGCGTGGATCGCCGCATGGGCAACGGTAATGCAATGGGAGCGCACTGCCGCCTGTTTGTCACCCAGCTTCATGCACGATTGGCTTACATGTGGAAGCGATCATTATTCCCCCCCGGGGATCATTCGAAGACCCCTGACTTCGTCAGCGTGTATGTTCCTGAGTGGCCCGAAAGATTGATATTCGTTCACCCCGATGCCGGGGTCACATATATCCTGGGCACGGATTATTTCGGTGAAGCCAAGAAGTCTTTCCTTCGCATGGCCATGTACCGGGAGAAACTGCGGGGGCGGCTGGGTTTTCACGCCGCCAGTAAGATTATTCGCGTATCGGACGCGAACGGGGAAATCCGCGACAACGGTTTCCTGATATTTGGCTTGAGTGGTACCGGCAAGACCACGCTTACGACGCACAACCATGGGCTTGAGGGCGACGAGCGGGTGCTTGTGCGCCAGGATGATGTCGTGATCATGGAAGAGACGGGATACTGCGCGGGTACCGAAAATGGCTTTTTCATCAAGACGGATGGCCTCGGAAACGATAGGCCGGATGATCCCATCTACCTGGCGGCGCAGAGTGCCCGCGCGATCTTCGAGAATGTGACACTCGATGAAAGAGGAGTGCCCGAGTTCAGTGATACCAAACTAACGGCAAATGGACGCGCGATCATCCCGCGCAATGCCTTCGCATGTACAGATGAAGATATCGATCTGCCTGCCGTGCAAAACCTCGTCTTCATCACACGTCGAAACGACATTCTCCCCCCCGTCGCCCGGCTGACGCCCGAACAGGCCGCAGCGTATTTCATGCTTGGGGAATCCGTTGAGACCTCAGCCGGTGATCCCTCCTCGATCGGTCAGGCCCGTCGCGAAGTCGGAACCAATCCATTTATCATTGGGCCCGAGGCTGAAGAGGGCAATCGCTTCTTGCGCTTTTTGCGGATCAATCCGTCGATCGATTGCTACCTACTAAATACCGGGGCAGTCGGTGACACGGTGAAAATTTCGGTCCAGGATTCGGCGAATATCCTTGAGCAGATCGCGCGTGGCACGATTCGATGGGTGATCGACGATGACTGGGGTTATGAAGTGCCGGTCGGGATCCGCGGTATGGACCTAGACGCGATACGGCCACAGAACTACTATGAACCGGCCGACTATTCTCGTCGTGTGAACGCATTGCGCCGTGAACGACGCGATTGGTTGAGTGCTTTCTTAGGACTGAACCCCGCTGTTACTTGTCTATTCGAGTGATGTTGGGGTTGTAACGAGACGAGAGGATCGGTGAATCGTCGAGTTCACCAGTGGACGCTTGAAGGGGGCTGTCTGATGTCGAGGATTATCTATATGAACGGCGATCTGGTGCCAGAAGAAGAAGCGACTATCTCGGTCTTTGACCACGGGTTTTTGTATGGTGACGGTGTCTTTGAGGGGATTCGTGCCTACGATGGCCGCATCTTCAGATTGAAGGAGCATATCGATCGTTTGTACGAATCTGCTCACTGCATTATGCTGGATATTCCCCTCACGCCCGAGGAGATGGAGCAGGCCGTGATCGATACGGTCAACGCGAATGAGCTGTCCGATGCGTATATCCGCCTCGTGGTCTCGCGCGGTAAGGGTGATCTGGGCCTCAATCCCAAGAACTGTCCCGGCTGCCAGATCGTGATTATCGCCGGCAAGATCACCATTTTCCCCGAGGAACGCTATACGGAAGGCATCGAAGCCGTGACGGTTCCGACACGTCGCAACGTGGTCGGTGCACTGGACCCGAGGATCAAGTCGTTGAATTATCTCAACAACATCCTGGCACACATCGAAGCGGCCCGCGCCGGCGCCCGCGAGGCGCTCCTGTTGAACTCGGAAGGTTACGTGACCGAGGGTGCTGCCGACAATATCTTCGTCTATCGCCGTGGGATCCTTTGGACACCTCCCGTCTACGTGGGCATCCTGGAGGGGATCACGCGTGAGGCGGTCATGCGGTTGGCTCGCGAGGAGGGGATTCCGGTCGAAGAAAGTCCGATTACCCGGCATGATGTCTATACGAGTGACGAGTGCTTCGTGACGGGGACTGCAGCCGAGATCATGCCGATTGTCGAGGTCGACGGGCGGAGCATCGGTACGGGTAAGCCGGGCCCGCTTACCCAACAGTTAACCAGGAGATACCGGGAACTGGTCGTCGAGGAGGGTGCGCCCCTGTCCTAGGCGTTCGCAACCTCCTGTTCTCGAACGAAAATGAAGGGTTCGTCCGCTCGAAAGAGGCGGATGAACCCTTTTTCGTTAAGGTGGCAGCACAATCGTGAACCGTGCCCCGCCCAGTAGTGTGGAATCGTCGACGGACACTTCACCGCCATGTGCCTTTACAACCTGCTCGACGATCGACAGACCGATGCCCGATCCGCCGGATTGACGCTCGCGTGCCTTGTCGACCCGGTAGAATCGTTCGAAAACCCGTGCACGGTGAGCCGGGGGTACTCCTGGCCCGTTGTCCTCGACGGTTACCCGCATCCCGTTCCCGGTAGAATCGATGCGAACCTCAATACGTCCGTCTTCTCGTGTAACGTGCTTGATGGCGTTTTGCAACAGGTTTTCGATGGCCGTTCCCAGCCATTCGGGTTCCACTGGCCATCTTGCATCATCATGGATGTGAATGGGCACATTTGCGCTCTCGGGGAAGCGCTTGTGAACCCGGTTTATTGCGTCCCGAACGATCTGCGCGATACTCGTCGGTCGGCGGATGAATCCCGCGCGTAGTGTTTGTGAAGCACTGAGCATCGTGAGACCATCTGCGAGCTGATCCAACCGGTCAATTTCGTGATCGATTCCTTCGAGAAATTCCCGGCGCAGGCTCGGATCCGCATCGGGATCTTCGAGCAGTCCTTGCGTAAGAGCCCTCAGCGAAGCCAGGGGTGATCGAATCTCGTGCGAGGCGTTATCGACGAACATTCTCCGGATTCGATCCTCGTGTTCGAGGGATCGAACCAGGTGCTCGAATGCGCGGCCGAGATCGCCAACCTCATCGCTGCTTTGTGGGGCGCGGAAACTCCTGTCCCACCGACCGGCGGCGAGACGGTGGGCGGCTCGTGCCAGGTTGCGCAAGGGCGCCGTGAGATTGGAAGTAAGCACGTACGCGACAATCGCCGCCGCGATTGCTCCTGTTCCGGCGCCGTAGATCAGCAATCTCCGGGTATGCAAAATTTCCTCGTACACCGAATCCACGTTTGCGGAGACGAAGGTGGCGCCGATTATGGACTCGGAAGAAAAGACTGGAACGGCGGCATACATCAGTGCTCCCTGGTGGCGGGGCAACATGCGCGTCGTCGAATCCCCTGCGAGTGCGCGTTGCGCGACCTCGTCCGCGATTACGCGGTCCTGCATTTCGCCGAATCCGTCGGCAAGGACTCTCCCGCTGCGATCTAGGTATAGCACCCGGGCACCCACGCCCGTAGTCATGTCTCGGCTTACCTGTCGCAACATGCTGCGTTCTGATGGATGGAAGATCCCCGACGCTTCATCGGCCGCGATATTTGCGGACATGAGAAGGGATGAAGCCTTCTCAGCTTCTAGGTTCTGCTGCATCCTAAGCAGGACGAAACTTCCCGCAAGGATGATCGCCACGAAAATGGCGGCGAAATACGCGAGAACAAGACGGGTGCGCAGTGATCGAAGCATGGGTTAGCCCTCCGGGTTGAACGTATATCCGACGCCCCAGCGTGTTACGATGAATACCGGCTTCGCGGGATTGTCTTCGATCTTCTTCCGGAGGCGCCCGACACAGACATCGACGGTTCGGGTATCATAGTGTTCCATTCCCCAGACAATCCGTAGCAGGTCTTCCCGCTCGAACACCCGACCCGGATGTAGTGCCATGAGGTGCAGCAGGTCAAACTCTTTTGCGGTCAATTCCGGCAAAGGGGCCCCGGATTTGGTTGCGATGCGAGCCTCGGGATCAATGGTCAGGACTCCGGCATTTATCCGGGCATCTTCTTCGTCGGTGCGCCGCTTCATCCGCCGCATCACCGCCTTCATGCGAGCCAAGAGCTCGCGGGTGTTGAACGGCTTAGTGACATAATCGTCTGCCCCCATCTCCAATCCCACGATGCGATCGACGTCATCCCTCTTGGCGGTCAGCATGATGATGGGAATATCGCGGGTTTGCGGGCGCTGGCGAAGCTCGCGACAGATGCTAAGGCCATCCATGCCCGGTAACATCAGGTCAAGGATAATCATATCGGGCTTGGTCTGGAGGGCGAGGCGCAGGCCTTCTTCCCCATCGCGGGCAGAGGTAACCTGATATCCGTCACGCTCCATCGAGTGGGAAAGCCCTTTTACGATCCCCGGTTCATCTTCGACAAGCAAGACGCGCTCTTTCAGGCCGATCACCCCGTTTCTTATGTCATACTCATGTTACAAGATACGGGCATGTTTCGTAACAGTCGTGCGATATCCTCGCGGTGGATACGGGAGGTATCGATCCCGCAAAATGAAGAACCAACTGGAGGGATGGACATGTTGCGACACCAGGTAGTCTTATTTCTTTTGGTCATCATCTTCGCCGCAGCGGCGGGGATGGGCTGTGGTACCGACGCGGGGGCAGAACCGGGTCCTTCTGAGCCCGAAGTCCCTGCCGAACCATCGGTTCGACAGGAGGATATCGTGCTCTACCTACCGGCTTCCGAAGGACGCTGGTTGGAAGAACACGAGGCAACGGTGGAAGTTCGCGGGGAAGCGCCGGGTGCAATCGTATTGGCGGAATGGGTTGATCGTGTCGATGCCTTACCCACCGGTGTGAAGGCGGAAGCAGACCTACAGCGGGATACCATGTACGTCAGCTTTAGTGATCAGATACGCGAGCTCTCGCTGGAGGCGGAGCCGATCGTGGTGAAATCCTTGGTACATACCATGTCGGCTTTAGAAGGCACCGAGAAGGTGCAAATCCTGATCGACGGCAAGCGCGTGGAAACACTGGCGGGAAATTCCTTCGTGGGAGAGCCGCTGACAAGAGACGACTCCGTTCTTGCAACGGAGGAATTTCGACCCATGGAGCCGGCGGATCCGAGGGAAGGCGAGCAGTTCATCTATGCAGAAATTGTCGAGGTAGGTGTAGCGGAGGGTTGGGTGCAAATCGAGCAACACATGGGGGATGCCAGGGATGAGGAGGTCGATCCCCGCATCGACCTGGCCGAAGAGGTCGTCATCCACCTGCAAATGGTAGATGCAGACGGGGATCTGAGTTATAGCATGCTCGCACCCGATGAGCTGCGGCAAGGTATGCTGGTTGGTATCATCCTAGATCCAGAGGGGAACGCTCGTGGCATGGTGGTGGAAGAAAACAATTGACTTCATTGGCCTGCACGGCCAGGGAATGCCTACTCTACCATTGTCCTCGGAGTCAGTCGGGTCCAAATACCCTTGGACCCGGCTGATGCTTCATGGGGATTTGATCGGGGGCCTGTCCGGGGACTCTTCTTCGAAACCCGCCCCGAAGAACCATGTGTGACCACGCGATGCCCGCGGCAATCAAACGTTGGCGTTTCGCAAACATACGCCGTAGGTGATAAATTGGATTATGGGCGTGAAGCTCTCCCCGGAGAGTGGATCGCAAAAATCACGCGTTGTACCATCGCACGTAGCATATTGGATCAAAGGGGGTAATGTATTGTGCGGTTGATAGATTGGGGAGACGGCTGGCACGTTAGCGAACTTTGCTTCGGAGTTTTACCCATGGGACCTCTACAGAAGGATCTTGACCCGAAACGGGGCGCAGAAGTCCTCCTGGAAGCCTTCCGCCGTGGTGTGAACTTTATTGATACCGCACAGTCGTACAAGACCTACCCACACATTCGCAAAGCGCTTGATCGCTGGGATGAGGATGAACCCATTTACATTGCCAGCAAGTCCAATGCGCAAACGCGGGAGGACATGCGATTGGCAGTCGATGAAGCCTTGGATCAGCTGGGGCGGGATCACATTGACATCATGCACCTGCACGCTGCGAGAGTTGACGTGGACGTGTTTGACGTCCGCAAAGGAGCCCTGGATTATCTTCGGGAGTGCCGTGATCGCGGTATCGTAAAGCGCATTGGTATTTCCACGCATTCTGCACCGGTTGTTGCACGAGCGGCGGAAGAGACCGACATCGATGTCGTGTATCCGATCATTAATCGCGGGGGCCTGGGCATTCTCTCTGGTGATCGCTCGGATATGGAACAAGCCATCGCAAAGTGCCGCCGGGCGGGCAAGAAACTGTACGCAATGAAGGTATACGGGGGAGGGAGTTTCCTCGGTGATCGCCGCGGTGCGCTCGAGTACGCGCGATCCGTGGAGGGCATCGACGTGGTATCCATCGGGATGGTTCACGAAGACGAAGTGGCCGTGAACGTCGACCTCTTCAACGGAGAAGAAGTGGACGAAGCGTTGTGGGATGCTACCGCCGGAGGCGAGCGCAAGAAGCTGCATATTCTTTGGCTTTGCACCTCCTGCGGCACCTGCCTCGAACACTGTCCGAACGAAGCACTGTCGCTGGGAGATGATCGGTGCGTGGTTGACCGCGAGCGGTGTATCCTATGCGGTTACTGTGCACCGCATTGCCCGGAGTTCGCCATCCGGATGGTTTGAGTCTCTTAGAGGGGGATGTCTTTGACGGCAAAACTCGGCTTAATCGTGAATCCCATCGCTGGCATGGGAGGCCGTGTAGGTCTTAAGGGAACAGATGGAGATGCATTGGACCGAGCGAGGGCGTTAGGGGCAAAGCCCGAAGCACCGCGACGTGCAGGGCTCGCCCTCGAGACGGTCCGACGCAAGGGTGCGGACGATATAGAGATCCTAACGGCCGCGGGAGAAATGGGGGAAGACTCCGCGCGCGATGCGGGTCTAGCTGTCACCATAGTTGCCGAGCCCCAGGGCAACGAGACCTCGGCCGATGACACGCGGGCGGTGGGTCGGGAACTCAAGACACATGGTGTGGATCTTGTGGTGTTCGTCGGGGGTGACGGTACGGCGCGAGATATTATGGACTCCATCGGTACCTGCACACCCGTGATCGGGATTCCGGCCGGGGTGAAGATGCACTCTGCCGTGTTCGCAACGGATCCGCGAAGCGGTGGGGAACTGATCAGCCGCTTCTTGCGGGGAGACATAGAGCGCACGCGCGAGGCCGAGGTGATGGATATCGATGAGGAAGCGTTTCGCGAGGGTCGACTTTCCGCCAGGCTTTACGGCCATGTTATGACACCCTATGATCCGGCCCTGATCCAGGATTTGAAAATGGGCAGTGCAGCCGATGAAGATGCGCTCATGGATGCAATCGCGCAACGCGTGGTGGATGCAATGGATCCCGAAACACTTTATATCATCGGACCGGGGACCACCACGAGGAGAATACTCGAGCGCATGGATCTGCCCGCAACGCTTCTTGGTGTTGACCTCGTTAAGGCGAACAAGGTTCTCGCGAGCGATGCAAATGAGCGGGAAATCTTAGACTGCCTGGATGAATCGCCTTCGGCACGCATCATCGTAACGCCTATCGGGGGACAGGGATACCTGTTCGGGCGAGGCAATCAGCAGATTTCCGCGCGCGTTATCGAACGTGTTGGCGGAAAGGAAGCGATCACCATCGTCGCCGCCAAAAGCAAGTTGCTCGCGCTTGGGCGCCGGCCACTGCTGGTCGACACCGGCGACCCAGGAGTAGATGAGAGCCTTCGGGGATATGTGCCGGTGATCGTAGATTACCGCGAGGACTCGGTACGCAAGATAAGGTGATCGTAACTTGATGAATTGGCATGTCGTGGAGCGTAAGGGGGCTGACGATGTACTCACTCGGCCAGGTGTTTGATGCCCATTCAGAAGATATGACCGATCCCTCCGGGAAGACAATCCGGGTGATAACGAGTGGCGCCGTTCGAGACGTTGCCCGAATCCTCGGCACATCGCCAAGGGAGGCCGAGATTTCTTCGTTGGAAGCGGGGATTTGGCCCATGCGTTACGAGCGTAACCGAGGCACACTCGGTAGTGGAGGGCAGCTTCGGCTTCTTCGATCGCATGCGGCGGTGGTAGGCCTCGGGGGTCTAGGTGGGCTCGCGGCCGAATTGTTGGTGCGCGCGGGTATTGGAAAAATCACGGTATTCGATCCGGATTGCTACGACGAAACGAACCTGAACCGGCAATTGCATAGTCTCGCGGACAACCTCGGTGAGTCGAAGCGTGCGTCTACATCGGCGCGGTTGCGCGATATTGATCCACACGTTGATGTGCGCGAATACGGGGAGGTTGCGGGTCTGCAGGATGGCACCGATAAGATGGCGGGTGTGGATATCGTCTTGGATTGCCTCGACAGTGTATCCGATCGGTTACTCCTAGTCGAGATCTGCCGGTTCCTTCAGGTTCCCATGATCCACGGTGCGATCGCTGGCTACTCGGGGCAGATCGCGGTGGTGCATCCGGGAGATCGAATACTGGAGATACTGTATGATTCCGGTGGTGATACCGAGCAGGGCATAGAAGTTTCGACGGGCAATCTCGGCCCCACGGCCGCCACGGTTGCTTCCATACAGGTTTCGGAGGCGATCAAGGTTCTGACGGGAACGGGTCATTTGGCCTCGGGTGGGGTTTTGCTGGTGGATTTGTACCGGGGACAGTTCGAAAAGGTGCCACTAGCATGAGATTTGGGTTATGCGTGGCGATAGCATTGGCGCTAGTACTCGTCTGGACCATGCCCGGTATCGGGCACGCCATGGAGCCGGCGGAGGAGCCCTCGGCTACGATCGACACGTATCGGGCGACGGTTCTCGAGGCGGAAGAGGTGGATCCCGACCCGGGCGCACACTTCGGCGGAATGGGTGCACAGCAGCGGGTCGTCGTCGAGGTGCATTCGGGACCCTGGGAGGGGGAGCATACCCTGGCGAATTACCTGACGGGGAACCCGGCCTATGACATCATTGTCGCGCCAGGAGATCGTGTACTCGTGGGTGCTTCCGATCACGCCGGCGAGACCGAACTATTCATCACGGATTTTGTCCGTGATGTACCGATACTTTTTCTCCTTGGCGCGTTTGCCGCCGCCCTCGTGCTCGTTGGAGGGTTACAGGGCCTGAAAACGCTCCTGGTACTCGGGCTCACCGCGCTGGCTGTGTTTTACGGGCTGATTCCGGCGATACTGGCCGGTTGGCCCCCCGTTGTGATGACGGTTGTGGTCAGCGCCATCGTCGTCAGCGTCAGCCTATTAATCATCGTGGGCCGGGGAACCAAGACGGTGGCTGCCGTGATTGGAACGGTGGCGGGCGTGCTCTTCGCCGGGGTGCTTGCGGCCCTATTCGGGCGATGGGCACACCTGATGGGCTTACATACGCAGGAGTCTCAGATGCTGCTATTCACGGTCGAGGGGAGCCTCGATTTCCGGGGTTTGCTATTCTCCGGGATGATCCTGGGAGCGTTGGGGGCCGTGATGGACGTATCCGTATCCATTGCATCCGCGGTTGAAGAGGTGCATCGTGTCCGTGATGATACGAAGTTTGGAGCACTCGTTCGCTCCGGAATGAACGTGGGGCGGGATGTGCTTGGCACCATGTCTAACACGTTGATCCTCGCTTATGCGGGCAGCGCGTTGCCCCTGATCCTGCTGCTCGTGGCGCATCGGGCGGATTTTGTAGGCACCGTGAATATGGACGTGATCGCGACGGAAATCATTAGGGCACTTACTGGAAGCATCGGGCTTATCCTGTGTGTGCCAGTCACAGCACTAACCGCGGGTTGGCTGAAGGTGCGCACTGCGTCGTTACCACGGCGTCGTGCGCCGCGGGCAAAGCGGTAGCGGCAGTATTGGGGGCGGGGTTGCGATGTTCGTTCTTCGTCAGGTCGCGGGTTATTTTTCTTTAATTTTCCAGGTAGGGCTTTTGATTGTCGTGTCCATCTTCCTAGGCTTCCGGCTGGGGAATTGGTTGGACGGGATCCTGGGGACGGGAATGCTCCTCACGATAGCCGGACTTATCCTGGGTGTACTAGCGGGTTTCTGGGGGGCTTATCGGACAATCCTTCGGGTGATTGAGAACGCGGGGGAATCCGATCGTAACGAGGGGACGTAGTACAGGCATGGACTCACTTGACCGTTTGCGCTATCGGGCAACCGCGGGAGATCTTGTCTTTCTCGTGGTTGGTCTCGTGGTATTCTTCCTTCTCGGTCTCGGTCATTTCTGGTATCCTTTTGTCTTGGGTGTGTTGCTGGGTATCTTGAATCTACATATTCACGCTTACTCTGTCCGCAAGGTTGCCGATGCTGCAACCGGAGGACAGAGTGCGTCGGTGGGAATCCGTGCGGCGCTCTTATACATGTCAAGATTTCTCATACTGGTCGCCGTACTGTCGTACGAATACTTGATACGAGGAACCGAACTATTGCCCGCCGTTTTCGGCTTGTTGGGAACCTATGCAGTACTGGTTGCTACCGGTATAATGGATGCGCGACGCCATCCGGGAAAGCGATCCGCTGTTGAAAAGCACCCCGAATCGTGCGTCGATGAGTGGGGGAACGGGTTGGAGGATAGGTAATGGAAAGGTTCATGGAGGCACCGGGTGTCGTGTTTCGGGTTGGGGACATTCCGATCACCGAAACCATGTTCGTCGGATGGCTGGTCATGCTCTTCATATTGGGTCTGGGTGCTATCATAAGGCGCACACTTGACGAGCGCCCTCGGGGAATTCAGACCTATGCCGAGATCGCCGTCAACGGCTTCCACGCAGTGGTGTCCGATACCATGGGAGCGGATAAGGTGGGCTTCCTGTCTTTCGTCGGGGCGCTGATCCTTTTCGTTTTCATTTCCAACATATTGGGTGTTGCCGGTGTACGTCCGCCGACCTCGGATGTGAACATCACCATGGGTATGGCCATCCTTACTTTTCTCATGACGCAATTCTATCGTGCGAAGGCCAAGGGTATCCTGGGTTACTTCAAGGACTTCGGGCAGCCGATTGCCCTCTTGTTCCCGCTCAACATCATCTCGGAGTTGGCGGCTCCCATTTCCCTTGGAATGCGTCTGTTCGGCAATATCCTCGGCGGGACCATTATCGTGGCCCTGATTTACGACGTATTTCCGGTGGCAATTCCCATTCCTTTTCACCTGTATTTTGATCTCTTTGTTGGCGCGGTCCAGACGTACATCTTCGCGATGCTCACTATGGTTTACGTGAAGATGGCTATGGAATAGAAGTTCCGTCGAAAGGAGTTGGCAACCAAATGGATCCGATGTTAATTGGTATCGTCGCTATTGGAGCATCGGGCTTCGCCGTAGGCCTGGCTGCTATCGGTCCCGGTATCGGTCAGGGGTTTGCGGCGGGTAAGGCTGTGGAGGCTCTGGCGCGGCAGCCCGAGTTGCGTTCCGAGATCATCTCGACCATGCTCTTGGGTCAGGCTGTCGCCGAGACCACCGGTATTTACGGCCTCGTCATGTCCCTAATCCTGCTCGGCATCGCCCAGAACTTCCTGTAATCTTCCCAGAGGGGAGTATACGGGCAACGAAGGGATGAAGATGAGCCTTGGTAGATATAACATGGACGCTCGTCATCCAGATAATCAGTTTCCTGCTCTTCTTCCTCGCATTTCGCCGGATCTTTATCACGCCGGTGATGCGAACCATGGAGCGCCGTGAGGAGAACATAACCGCACTTCTCGAGGCGGCGGAGGAGCGTCGCGAGGAGTCGGTGGAACTGCAGGAGAGAATTTCTGACCGACTCCGCGAAGCCAAGAGCGAGGCATCTCGCGTCGTGGAAGAAGCGGAAGAGGAAGCCCGCCGACGCTATGAAGCGATCGTGTCGGAGGCCCGTGAAGAAGGGGATCGTGTGCTTGCCGAGGCCAGGTCTACCATCGAAGAGGAGCGTACACGCGCCCTCGAATCCTTTCACAGGGATGCCGTAGATCTGGCACAGATTATTTCCGAGAAGGTCCTCACTCGGCAACTCGATGAGAAAGAGCGTCATGTGCTGGAAGAGCAACTGGAGCGCCGCCTCGAGCAAAGTCGTCGCTAGGAGCGGCCATCTCTTTCCCACCGGGCCCCCGTTCGAGCGGGGGCCCGGTGCTTAGCCTCTTGGAGGTTGCCTTGAGCAACGGTCTCGGATGGCACAAACCGCCTGGCCTACCAAGCCATGGAACGATCGGCATTGTGGCACCGGCGGGCCCGGTGGATGCTGATTTGTTGCGTGTCGGTGAATCTGCCCTGGCCGAGATGGGCTTTCGAACGGTTCGATCTCCCCATCTATTCGCGAGGGAACACTATCTCGCCGGTCCAGACGCAATTCGCGCGATGGATATGGCGCAAATGTTCCTCGATCCCGAGATCGATGCGATCGTCGTTGCCCGAGGTGGCTTTGGCTGCTCGCGCATCCTGCCGCACCTGGAAGAACTACTCCCCTCGGTGGTACCGAAGATCCTCGTGGGGTTTAGCGATGTCACCGCCCTCCACCTTTGGCTTTTGCGCCATGGTATCATTACTTTCCACGGTCCGGTCGCCGCTGGCCGGTATCCCTGGACACCGCAGACAAAAGATGCGTTTCTACGTGCAGTGCAAGATCCTGGCGCTTTGGGCCGTGTGCCTCATCCGCGACAGGCCCCTCCAAGGATATCCCTTCACGATGGGTGTGCCCGCGCACGCATCGTGGGTGGCAATCTCAGCCTGCTGTGCGCATCATTGGGGACCCCATACGAAGTCGTACTCGATGATCACATCCTGTTTCTCGAGGATGTAGGTGAACCGATGTATCGGATCGATCGCATGATGACCCAGCTGCTGCAGACGGGTAAGCTGGATAGGATCCGTGGGATGGTCTTGGGAGAGTTCCTGGATTGCCCGGAGTATGCCGGTCGAGATGCGGTGGCAGTCATTGGAACCTTTGCCCGGGAGCTCGACGTTCCTTGCTTTGCCGGAGTGGCGGCGGGTCACGGGATGCATCGGATAACCTTGCCACTCGGCGTGGAAGTCGAGATGCGTGGCGAAGAGTGTGAGCTGGAGATCTTGGAGAGTGCCGTAAACGCTGCGCAGTGATCGAGATTGGTGGAAAACGTTTGACTTGGAGGTACGAGAAATTGTTCAGGGATCGAAGAAAGTGGCTGCGGGACACGCGGGTGACGAAGGATCCCCGGCGTGTTCCTGTAGCCACTGCGGAAGAGAACGCACGGATACCCGGCCTTGTCATTCGGAACGGACGCATATTTGACGGGTGTGGCACCGAACCATTTTCCGCCGATGTGTACATCGAGGGAGACCGAATACGCGCCGTCGACAAGCGAGTGCCTTTGGACCAACAAGTGCAACAGATCGACGCATCGGGAATGACGGTCATGCCGGGCCTGGTCGATCTTCATACCCACCTGAGTTACCACGAGCCGGACATCCCTGCGGCAACGGCGCAGAGCGTGGCCGACGGTACCCTGCGTGCACTCGAAAGGATGCGCTTCTACGTTGAAAGTGGCATCACGAGTGTGCGGGATGCCGGCTCCCATGCCGATATACCGTTTAGGCTGAAGGAATGGGAGCGAAGCGGACGTATCAATGGCCCGAGGGTGTTTGCTGCTGGCCCCCTGATTACCGGCACGGGCGGGCACGGAGCAGAAAGGCTGGATGTGACGTCGCCCGCACTTGGTAAGGTGCGGGAGGCCAGTGGGCCAACCGATTGGCGCGAAGCGGTGCGCGGGGCTTTTAAGGCCGGTGCCGATGTGATCAAAGTGGCCAGCCACTTTTCGGCCCCTGAGGTCCAGGCCGCCGTAGATGAGGCACATGCCCTGGGATTGCGCGTGATGTGTGATGCGGAGACCCACTATATCGAATGGGCGATAGAGGCCGGCGTAGACACCATCGAGCACCCGCTGCCGCGGACCGATGACGCGATCGCGATGATGGCGAAAGCGGGTGTCTTCGCCGTTCCGACGCTGATTCCGTACGTCATCATATTTGATGAGCGAGGGGGATACTTCGATTCTACCTCCCGCCGATTCGCCTTTTCGAAGGAAGATAATCTCGAGGTTGTGGCCAGGATGCATCGGTCCGGCGTCAGGTTCGGGATAGGAACGGACCTGGTCATGGATTGGTTCCGCTATTTGCCCCATGCTTACATAACGGAACTGGAACTGATGATGGAAGCGGGACTCGACAGGGAAGAGGTACTGGAGGCGGCGACCCTCGGTGGGGCCACGGCATTGGACATGCAAGACCAGCTCGGAAGCATTGAATGTGGAAAGCTCGCCGATATCATCCTGGTCGAAGGGGAGCCCGACAGGAATCTGCGCGACTTGGCCCAATTGCACACGGTTATCCGGGATGGACGTATTGAAGTGTATGAAGGGCAGTCTCTCGTTCCCCGCTGCCGAGCAAAGGCTTTTCCGGGGGTCACGCCCGAGGACATATAAATACCCGCGCGTATGTCGAGTGACAGCCCACCCAGGGTGTTGAAGTCGAGTCGATTAGAATCAACGGTGACGGTGTTTCGCAAAGGGGGTGATGACAGTGTCATACGACCTTATCCTCCGCAGTGGATACGTGGTGGACCCGGCAAACGAGATGCTGGGATTTGCCGATATCGGGGTTCGTGCGGGCAAGGTTGCACGCGTGGAATCCAATGGCCTATCGGCACGGGGAACCGAGGAGATCGATGCCA
This sequence comes from Clostridia bacterium, assembly GCA_003552525.1. Lineage (GTDB taxonomy): Bacteria > Bacillota > Sulfobacillia > SLMV01 > SLMV01 > CSSED11-154. The sequence goes on from PUNF01000098.1 coordinate 26,971, forward strand.
GCGGGTTGATGGTGATACCGGGCATGATCGACGGACACGTGCACCTTGCGGATCAGCGTCGCGGCGGAATCGGACACAGGAGGCTCGCTTTGGCCGGCGTTACCAGTGCGGTGGAGTTCGCCGACTTCTCTTCCGTGGTTCGCCGTCTTCCCGAAGAAGGGGCTGGCCTGAACCTCGCCGGGCTCAACGTGATCGGTCCGTACCTGGATTCGTGTCCCGATGAGGCGCATATTCGTCGCGAGACCCGTGCAGCGCTTCGGGCGGGTGCCCTCGGGACCAAGATCTTTGGAGGGCACTTCCCCTCCTCCCTCGCCGCTACAGAGGCTATGATCCGGATTGCGAACGAAGAAGAATGCTACGTCGCATATCACGTGGGTACCACTGCATCTGCTAGCAATATACTCGGTATGCGAGAGCTTCCGGAATTGGTGGGTAAGCATCGCCTACACCTCGCACATGTGAATGCATATCTTCGCGGGATGACCGAGGGTATGTACGCAGAACTCGCGGAGGGTTTTGGGTTGCTTCGCTGCCTACCGCAACTGGTTTCTGAGTCACACCTTGCGCCGGACAACGGTACTTCGGGGGCAGTTGAGGCGGGCGTTCCCTCGGACGCGGTTACCCGTAACTGTTTGCGGATGGGCGGTTATCCCGCAACACGGACGGGGTTGGAAGCAGCGCTCAGGGAAGGATATGCGCGCGTGAACGTGCGATCGGGTGATCGGATGGAGTTCCTGGAAGGTCAAGCGGGGTTTGCGTACTGGTCCAGTGTAGACGGCAATTGCGGCCTTTCTTTCCCGGTAAACCGGAGGGTGGTTGCCCTCGCCTGCGCCGTCGAAAGGCGTGAAGGTGGGGAATCAGGGGAAGGGGAATTCCTGATCGATGCCCTGGCCAGTGATGGTGGTGCCTGGCGCAATGTCTTGTTGTCGCGGGGCCTTCCGTTGGTAGAATTCGGCGCGCTGTCCCTCGGCGACCTAGTGACAAAACTCTCCGTAAACCCTGCCCGCATGTTCGGTTTTCGTCACAAGGGGCACCTCGGTGAAGGGGCGGATGCCGATATTACCGTGATAGACAAACAGAAGCGCCAGGCGGTGTTCACGGTTGTCGGCGGGAGAATCATCGCCCGCGAGGGCCGTGTGGTGGGGTCGGGCGCCCAGCTATACACCCAGGATGAAGGCATAGACACCCTGCGCGAAACGGGTTATCCCGTAGATACGGTGGATTTGCAGGATAGCCTCTTCTATCGCAAGGCATCCGCATGATGGGCGCCCTGGTTTGTCTGCCCGCATGGACGTGCCACTCGAGCGGTGTGTCGCGATGGCGAGCATGAAGCGCAGGACGTTCAATTACGTCGGCAATGCAGTGGCCGTTTTGCGCGACATAGGCCGGGGGCCCCGTGAATGCGATGACAAAGCGCAAGCCGCATTGTGTCGTCAGCCGTACCGCGACGAGTTTGCAGGTCGCCCGGGACATCGCCATCATGGCGGGTACGGGCAATCACATGGCCCAGCGAGGTCTCGCTATCCGCTGTCGTAAGATCGGATCGGCGATACCCGCGATAGCAGTATATTTGTGGTTGGAGGGACGAAATCATGAAGGACCTGGGGTTCTATCACTTGCTGCCCTACATCGACGCACTGCCCAGTGGTGATCCTTTTGTGATCGCCGTCGCCGGTGGCAGTTCGCCAGAAATCTTGAGGACGTGCGCTCGCGCGGCCCGCGAGGGTATCGCGCACTCGATCCTGTTTGGAGATCCCGAAACCATCCGCGGAGAACTCGACGGGCTTTCTGCGGTGCCGGGGGAAGGATTGAGCGTTCGCGATAGCACCGATCCCGCGCTGGATGCAGCACTTGCTGTGGGCAACGGCGAGGCACATGTGCTGATGAAGGGCAGCGTCTCATCCGGAGCCTTTCTCCGCGCGGCACTGAGCGAGCGGACCGGTCTTCGAACCGATGCCCTTCTGAGTCACGTCGGCTTTTTCGATATACCATCCTTCCCCCGCTTGCTCGGGATGACCGACGGGGGTATCAATATCTCCCCGGATTTCGATGCGCGGGTGGCCATCGTGGCGAATGCTGCGAGCATCGGTCGACGGGTGTTGGGTCGCACCCCGCGTATCGCATTGGTCGCCGCCGTGGAGAAGGTGCAGAGTAGTATGCCGGTAACCATGGAGTATGCCGCGATTGCGAAGATGGCGGAGCGCGGAAGCTTCGGGGACGCACATGTCGACGGCCCGCTTGGGTTGGATAACGCACTCAACGCCGAGGCTGCCTGCAGCAAGGGATTGCGGGGCCCGGTGGCCGGAGCGGCCGATATCGTAGTGGTACCGGACATCCAGTCCGGCAATGTCATGGGCAAGACCCTCACTTACCTGGCCGATGCGCCGATGGCGGGCCTGGTCATTGGGGCCAGGGCACCCATCGTGCTCAACTCCCGTGCGGATTCCTCGGCGGCTCGGCTGGCATCTGTAATCCTCGCGGCTTCTGTTGCGGGAGGTGCTTTCGGTTGACTCAACGCACCACGGTAAGCGATATTGCGGGTCGGCTCGACGCCCTGGTTCCACCTGCACTCGCGGAAGAATGGGATAACGTCGGGCTACAGGTGGGTACTCCCGAGGCTCCCGTCGAGCGGCTGGGGGTGACCCTCGAGGTCACGGAACAGGGGATTCAACAAGCGAAAGCGCTCGGGGTGGGCCTGTTGGTCACCCACCACCCATTGATCCTCGGCGGCCTCCATAGGGTGCTTCGGAGGGAGCGGGTTGGCCGATTGCTGTACAGCCTCATGGAGGCCGACATGGCCCTCTATTCGGCCCATACGAACCTGGACGCCTCACCTTTGGGTCCCAGCGCGGTACTTGCACGACAATTGGAGCTCGAGGAAGTCGACGTCATGGCTCCCGTGCGGGACTTGCTGAAGTTGACTGTCTTCGTGCCGGAGGACTCCCTCGAGACCGTTCGAAGGGCCCTGGGAGATGCGGGGGCTGGGCATATCGGCGCGTACAGTCATTGCACGTTTAGTGTGCTCGGTACGGGAAACTTCCTCCCATCGGAGGATACGTCGCCATACATCGGTGAACGTGGAGAGGTAAACGCGGTTTCAGAGGCGCGTCTAGAGACCATTATACCGAGACATCAACAATCCTCCCTGTTACATGCCCTATTCGATGCGCACCCCTATGAAGAGCCGGCCTATGATCTTTATCCGCTCGCAAACGCGCGCGCGCTCGGCATGGGTCGCATCGGCAACTTGCCCCATCCGATGTCGCTGGGTGACCTGGTGAAGACGCTGGCCCGGATAACGGGATCGGACGATCTTCGATACGTTGGCGACGAGGATGCCCGTGTTCAGCGAGTCGCACTCGTTTGTGGCGCCGGTGCGAAGATGTGGCCCAATTGCCTGCAGCGGGGCGCCGAGGTCATGGTGAGTGGTGACATCAGCTATCACGTGGCCGAAGACCTGTTGGCCGAGGGACTCCTCGCGATAGATCCGGGCCACGCAGGATCCGAGGCTCCGTTCCTGGGCGACTATGTAGCCGCGATCGCAGAGGATTTCGAGCGGGCCGCGCTCCATTGCGAGGTATTGTCGATGGAGGAAAAAGTGGATCCCTGGAAAAGGGCCGACAAGGGATGACGGATCCCGGATCGATTTGGCTTTTGGGGCGCGATTTTTGGACAGTATGGTGGGCTCTTTGCTATAATTGGAATGCGAGTGGGCCGGGCAGTCGCACCTGTCACATCCCGTCACGTTTTCACGCGATCCACCGGAACCCTTCGGGGGATGTGCAGGTGAGGAAAGTCCGAACTCCATAGGGCAGGGTGCCGGATAACGTCCGGTGAGGGCGACCTCCAGGAAAGTGCCACAGAAATTACACCGCCCCTCGCGGGGTAAGGGTGAAATGGTGGTGTAAGAGACCACCGGCGGTCGGGTAACCGGCCGGCCAGGCAAACCCCACCCGGAGCAAGGCTGAATAGGAGGGGAATGAGGTGGCCCGCCAACCCCTCGGGTAAGCCGCTAGAGGCGCCAGGCAACTGGCGTCCCAGATAAATGACTGTCCTCGACAGAATTCGGCTTACAGGTCCACTCGCTTACATATGGGTACAGACGACGGCCTGGGCAAACGACTCTGTGGCCGTCGTATCGTTTGTTGGAACCCCGGATAACGGTGGCGCGTCCATATGATTGATGCTGGACCCGAAGACGGGGCGAGTAAGAAGAGGGGGAGCAGACGGTGCGAGGATCCAGATGGATTGCGATCGTAGTGCTCGGCCTCCTGGTGCTCTTCGGCGCGGCGGGATGCCGGCGCCCCGAAGAGCCACCACCGGAATCCGGGGATGTCGAGTTCGAAGAGGTTGAAGAACCCCCGGTGGAAGTGGCGGAGTGGGTCGATGCAATGACCGAGCATGCTCGGGATTGGATGATTCTCGATGATGTGGTGTACGTCGCTGTGAGTCGAGAAGAGGTCCCCCACGCCGGGCATGATGTCGTCATCGAGCGGATCGGTTTTTCGCGCGAGGATGAGGATTATTTCGTCGACGTATCCGCCACGTACACTGGCCCTGATCCGGATGTGCAATACGAGGAGGGGCCCATGCGTCCCGTGGCACTCGTTCGGTTTCCCCTCGACGAAATCCCCGGCGCCACAGCCGCGGTTTTGGACTTCGCTTTTCTCGTCGATGAAGCCGATGTCGTGGAGTTACCAGAAGAGGAGCATCCTCGCCACCGAGTGATATTGTATTTTGGAACCTCGGATGGGCAGATGACCCGCGTTTATCGCACCATAAGAGCGCCGGAACTGGATGTCGACCTCCTCGTGGCAGAGTTGATGGCCGGACCGGTCGAATCCGGTGCCATTGCCGTGTTGCCGGAGGGTACGACCCTAACGGTGACCCCCGATGCCGAGCAATCCGACCTCGTCCACGTGGATTTTAGCCGCGAAGTGCTGGAGGCCCGGGGTACCTTGGGCGAGATGCTCGCCGTATACTCGGTAGTGAACACGCTGGTAGACAATGATCTCGGCTACGAACGCGTCCAGGTAAGCGTCGATGGCCGTTCGGATACCCTGGGACACCTCGATATCGGTGATCCACTCACATTCGAAGACGCCCTGGTGCTGGACGATAAGTGATCGATGCGAACGACGGGCGCATCGGACGGTATCTAGGGAAACACCCCTGTCTTCCGGGAGGCTTTGATTGATTTGCTGGGATTCTTGAAGAAGATGTTGGATTTCAACGAACGCGAGTTGCGGCGCCTGCGTCCAATCGTGGCAGCCGTCAACGAGTGGGAGTCCGAAATGCAATCCAAAAGCGACGAAGCCCTTGCGGGGATGACGGCACAGTTTCGCGACCGCCTTGCCCGCGGGGAAAGCCTCGACGCTTTGGAGGCCGAGGCCTTCGCGGTGGTTCGCGAGGCGGCCCGGCGCACCCTCGGCCAGCGACATTTTGATGTGCAGGTACTGGGTGCGCTGGGTTTGCACCGGGGCATGGTTTGCGAGATGAAGACGGGTGAGGGTAAGACCCTCGTCGCGACCATGCCGGCCTACCTAAATGCCCTGGCTGGTCAAGGGGTTCACGTCGTAACGGTCAACGAGTATCTCGCCCGTCGAGATAGCGAGTGGATGGGCGAAATCTATCGTTTCCTCGGCATGGATGTCGGACTAATCGTCTCCGGTCTCAAGGCGAAGGAGCGAAGAGAAGCATATGCTTCGGATATTACCTATGGGACCAACAACGAGTTTGGTTTCGATTACCTGCGTGACAACATGGCGACTTCACCAGATCAGTTGGTGCAGCGAAGCCTTCACTATGCTATCGTCGACGAGGTGGACAGTGTCTTTATCGATGAGGCACGAACGCCCCTCATTATATCTGGAGCACCCAGGCAGCAGGCGGAGAATTACGAGAGGTTCGCGCGGATCGTTCGTCAGCTGCGACCGGAGGAACATTACACCGTGGACGAAAAGGGCGGGAGCGTGGTCCCGACCGATGAGGGACTGGCCGTGGTCGAGGAACGCCTGGGAATCGACGACCTGTTCCATCCTTCCCACATTGAACTGAACCACTTCCTCACGCAAGGGCTAAAGGCAAAGGAACTGTTTAAGCGCGATCGTGATTATGTGGTGACCGATGATCGCGTCGTGATCGTGGACCAGTTCACCGGGCGCCTGATGCCGGGACGGCGGTATAGCGACGGTCTGCATCAATCCCTGGAGGCCAAGGAAGGGTTGTCCATCCGGGAAGAGACGCAGACGCTGGCGACCATTACTTTTCAGAATTACTTCCGGATGTACGAAAAACTCGCGGGCATGACCGGCACGGCGGCCACGGAGGCCGATGAGTTCGACGAGATATACGGTCTGAAGGTAGTCGTCATTCCAACCAATCGACCGATGATTCGTACAGATCACCCGGATGCCGTGTACAAGTCCGAGGGAGGCAAGTTCGAGGCGGTCGTCGCGGATATCCGAGAGCGGCACAGCCATGGACAGCCGGTCCTTGTCGGCACGGCTTCCATCGATCGGTCCGAACAGCTGAGCGATATGCTCCATGCGGTCGAGATCCCTCACGAGGTCCTTAATGCCAAGCACCACGAGCGAGAGGCAGAGATCGTCAAGGGTGCCGGCGAGCCGGGGCGTGTTACGATCGCCACGAACATGGCCGGGCGAGGCACCGATATCGTGCTCGGAGAAGGCGTGGTGGAACGCGGTGGACTGCACGTGCTCGGTACCGAGCGACACGAGAGTCGGCGCATCGATAACCAGTTGCGTGGCCGATCCGGACGCCAGGGTGATCCCGGCTCATCGCAGTTTTACGTATCGATGGAAGACGATTTGATGCGGCTTTTCGGGGGGGAAACCCTCGAGGGCATGCTTAACCGGGTCGGGCTCGAAGAATCGGAGCGGCTGGAACACTCGATGTTGTCTTCGGCGATCGAAAGAGCCCAAAGGCGGGTAGAATCGAAGAACTTCGGTATCCGCAAGCAGTTGCTGGAATATGATGACGTGTTGAATGAACAGCGCAAGGTGGTCTATGCGCAGCGCCGCCGGGTACTCGAGGGCGCTTCGATGCGCGATACCATTCTCGATATGGCGGAGGAGGTAATCCGGGAGCGGGTGCAAACGTACTGTGCCGATGGCCGCTATCCAGAGGAATGGAATCTCGGGGGCCTTATCACGGACCTGGAGATGCAGCTGCTTCCCCCGGGGCGTCTGCAGAAGTCCATTTTGGTGGAGAAGGCCGAAGAAGGCGGTTTTCAAGGACTTACAGCGTACCTGGTGAGTGTCTCCCGCGCGGTGTACCGGGCCAAGGAGGACAAGATTGGCAAGGATCGTTTTGATCAGCTTGCACGAATCTTCCTTCTCCGTGTCGTCGATGCGAAGTGGATGGATTACCTTGCAGCGGCGGACGAGTTGCGACAGGGGATTGGATTGCGGGCGTACGGACAGGAAAAGCCGCTCGTCGCATATCAACGTGAGACACACAGCATGTTCAACAACATGATCGGTGCGATTCGGGAAGATGTCGTCAAATACGTGTACAAGATTGAACTTTCCTCGGAAGGGATCTCACTCCCGGATGCGAGCGGCGCACGAATCGTCGGTCAGACATCACAGGACCCATCGGGGGCTTTCGATGCCCACCGGGCTGGCGATACGGGGCGTTCGGCAGCGGCATCTGGGGGTGGAAAGCCGGCGCGGCCCCAGCCCTTCCAACGGCAGCGGCCGAAGGTTGGGCGAAACGATCCCTGCCCATGCGGAAGCGGCAAGAAGTACAAGCATTGTTGCGGATAGATGGAGGAGGCGTGGATTTTGCTCGACGAGATTCAAGGTGCATTGGAAGATTTGTGGCATGAACTGGACATGCTAAGGGGGTCTCTTTGACCCCGACACGAGGCGAGAAGAGATCGATGCGCTCGAGGCAGAAATGGCGGATCCCGATTTTTGGAACGACCAGGAGCGCGCGCAGCGCATCATCCGCAGGCGAAATAGCCTGGAGGGTCCACTCGCCAAATACGACGACTATCGCGAGCGCGTTGAAGAGGCACTTCTCCTGGTGGAACTGTCCCGGGAGGAGGAGGACCACTCCGAGCTGGAGGCTCTTCGAAGCGAATTGGAGACGCTGCGCGGCGAGATAGCCGACCTTCGTCTGCAGCTGCTACTTTCGGGACAGTATGATTCCGCGGATGCTATCATGTCCATCAATCCTGGTGCCGGCGGCCTGGACGCCCAGGACTGGGCGGAGATGCTGTTGCGCATGTACGTCCGTTGGGCCGAACAGACGGGCTATCAGCATGAGGTGCTCGATCTCGTGCCGGCTGAAGAAGGCGGAATCAAGGGTGCTTCTCTGGCTATCAAGGGTGAAAACGCCTACGGTTTTCTCAAGGCCGAGCGGGGCGTTCATCGCCTCGTCCGCATATCCCCGTACGATAGTTCCGGGCGGCGCCATACCTCGTTCGCCTCCGTGGAAGTGATGCCCGACCTCGGTGACGACGATGATGACATCGAGATTCGCGACGAGGAACTGCGCGTCGATACGTATCGTGCCAGCGGTGCCGGTGGCCAACACGTGAACAAGACCGATTCCGCGGTGCGGATCACCCACCTGCCCACGGGGGTTGTGGTTACTTGTCAAAACGAAAGAAGCCAGCACAAGAACCGTGCCGCCGCGATGAAGATCCTGCGGGCTCGTCTATTGCAAATCCGGGAAGAGGAGAAGGCGCGCGAACTCGAGGGGATTCGAGGTGAAAAGGCCGATATCACTTGGGGCAACCAGATCCGAAGCTACGTCTTCCAACCCTACACCATGGTAAAGGATCATCGTACCCAGGTGGAAAAGGGCAGTATCGAAGCGGTGATGGATGGTGACATCGGTGCGTTCATTCGCGGTTATCTGGAATACCAGGGGGAGCGGAAGGCAGAGACCTCGGGGAGTGCCGGATAATGGGTGTTGCGAAGCGTTCCGTCCTCGGCTTGGCGTTCGCGAACGTGACGCTGTCTGAAGCGGCCGACCACTTGCGATCCCGCATTCCCTGCGGTCGGCCGTACGTCGCATTCACCCCCAACCCCGAGATGATGGAACGAGCGGCACGAGACGCTGGGTTTTGCTGCTGGCTACACCGTGCAGATGTGTTGTTTGCCGATGGCGTTGGCGTAGTTTGGGCTTCACGGATCCTCGGGCAGCCGTTGCCCGGGGTCGTCCCGGGGATCGACCTGATGCACGCACTGTTTCGCCGTGCAGATGCCCAGGGATTGTCCGTGTTCCTTCTTGGGACCACTGAGGAAAACGTCTCCGCTGCGGCGGAACGACTGAAGTGCCAGTACGCCGGGGTCCGGCTCGTCGGCTATCAGCACGGCTTCTTCGCGGATACAGGGTGGCCTGCAGTCCGCGATATGCTGCAGGCATCCGGGCCTGACATCGTGATATGTGGTATGGGTGTTCCGAAGGATCAGCAGTTCTTGATTCAGAATCGATCAGAACTACCTCCCTCCGTATACCTCGCCGTCGGAGGCGCTCTGGACGTGTTGGCGGGGGTCGTATCTCGGGCGCCCACACCGTTTCGTCGCTTGCGCATGGAGTGGTTATACCGGCTATTGACCAACCCGACTCGCTTCCGGCGCCAGCTGGCATTGCCCCGCTTCGTCTGCCGGGTATTGCGCATGCGGGTGACGGGAAGAACATCTTTACGCTAAAGTAGTGTCGGACCCGATGAAAATCAGCCTTCGGGATTATCGAGACTCACGGGAGGTGATGGGCTCGGCCGGAGTGGAAAACCCGCCGGGCTTTCGCATGCGCATTTCCCCTTCATTGACTGCCGATAGACAGAAGACCCTACAGGATCACGCCACGCGACTCCGCTGTGACGTGATCAATGCCCTCGCAGAAGCCGGTTCAGGCCATCCGGGAGGAAGTCTATCCTGTGCCGATATCGTGGCAACCCTCTTTTTCGATGTGATGGAACTCGATCCCGAGAATGCCCGGTGGCCCGACCGTGATCGGTTCATCCTGGCCAAGGGGCACGCGGCACCGTTGCTTTATGCGGCGCTCGCCGGACGAGGCTTCTTTTCGCGGGACGAACTCGGCACACTCCGCAAGCTAAGTAGCCGATTGCAGGGTCACCCCGATATGCGCAAGACGCCGGGCGTGGAAGCCAGCACCGGTTCACTTGGACAGGGGCTCTCCATCGCAGTGGGGCTGGCGCTGGGGGGCCAACTCGATGGGGCGGCCTGGGGCGTGTACGCCCTGCTCGGTGACGGCGAATTGCAGGAGGGCCAAGTATGGGAGGCTGCCATGGCGGCTGCCCACTACGGCCTCGATAACCTGGTTGCGATTGTCGACAACAACGGCTTGCAGATCGATGGCCCTATCGCCGAGGTCATGGCCCCCGAGCCCCTCGCAGACAAGTGGCGCGCGTTCGGTTGGAATGTGTTCGAAATAGACGGGCACGATATATGGGCCATTCACGGGGCGCTCGTCGAGGCGCAGGGTGCGACGGGTCCCGCCGTCCTGATCGCGCGAACGGTGAAGGGCAAGGGCGTATCGTTCATGGAGGGCGAGTGCGATTGGCACGGCAAGGCCCCGTCTCAAGAGGAGTGTCACGTGGCTTTAGAGGACCTGATCGGAGGTGAGGCCCGTGGGTGATACGCAGGTTTTTGAGGCGACGCGGGATGCCTACGGACGTGCACTGGTGGAATTGGGGGCGCTCCGAGATGACCTCGTGGTCCTCGATGCCGATCTTTCCGGATCCACCAGGACGAAGAAATTCGCCGATCAGTATCCGGACCGCTTCTTCAATGCGGGTATTGCAGAGCAGAACATGATGAACATGGCCGCGGGTTTGGCCCTCGCCGGCAAGGTCGCTTTCGCGAGCACCTTCGCCATCTTCGCCACGGGGCGCGCTTGGGAACAGGTGCGCAACACCATTGCCTATCCGCGGTTGCCCGTGAAGATCATCGCGACCCATGCGGGTCTGACGGTAGGCGCGGATGGTGCATCCCACCAGGCCCTCGAAGATATTGCGGTCATGCGGGCCATACCGGGAATGCATGTCATCGTCCCTGCCGATGGAGCGGAGGCAGAAGCCGCCATCAAGGCATCCTTGGATATCGAGGGACCGGTCTATATTCGTCTCGGGCGTGCCAAGGTTCCCACCATCACCGATGGGGAGTTCGTACCAGGACGTGGGAGCACCCTGGCAAATGGGGATGATGTGGCGATCGTCGCCTGTGGGATCATGGTGGCGCGGGCCCTAGAAGCGGCAGATCGGATGCGCGAACGGGGGATCAATTGTCGCGTCATCAACATGTCTGCAGTGAAGCCGTTGGACGAAGACCTTTTGCTCCGCGCCGCTCGCAGTTGCGAAGCGGTGGTAACGGCAGAAGAACACAACGTGATCGGCGGCCTGGGCAGTGCAGTCGCCGAATTCTTGGGGGCCAATTGCCCCGTTCCGGTGCTTCCGGTCGCCGTAAAGGATCGATTCGGTCAGTCGGGTGATCCGGATGCACTTCTTGAGTACTATGGGCTGATGCCCAATGACATCGAGGCGGCGTGTGTCCGCGCCATGCAGATGCGGGGCTAGGGTCGCCCATACCCTAAATGCATCATCACAGCTGGCGAATCACTTGAGGAGGGAAGCGGCATGTCGCGCGTTTTCCTCCTCCTTATCCTGCATCTTTCGTGCGCCCCGCGACACGACGGGACGCAGGTCCGAAAGCCGCGGGAGGATGTGTTCTAGGAGTCCTTCTTCGAGCCGCTCGGGTGTCATATTCTCCATTCTTCCAAGGCATGGCGCCCCAATATCGGAGAGAAATCCGTCGATCTTCGGATCGTAGCTGAGGCCCACGGGGATGGAACCCGCGGCGGCCGCGAGAATCAGGGCATGGAGGCGCATCCCGAGGACCAAGTCTGATCGTTCCATGATCCCCATGACCAACTCCGGTTGCATCCCCGTGGCACATAAGACGGCCGTTTCTCTTCGTGTCATTTTTGCCGCCAGTTTTGCAAGCGGAAGATCGCGTGATTCCTGCATGGCCATCAGCAAGGAAATGAACCCCTGCTCGCTCAAGAGGTCAGCCGCACGCGCGGCCAGGCGCGCTGGCAATTCCGAGTCCCCGCGCCAGGGACGCATTGAGATCACCGCGATCGGATGATCGTCCCACCTACAGGAGAATGCCCGATCGAGCACCATTTCGACGTCGGGTCGATCGGCCGGTCTCAGTGCAAAGGCGGGATCCGCAGTCACCTCCCAATCGGGACCTGCATCGTTGTTACCGAGCAGGGCGCGCAGGGTACCGGCTGACGCGCGGTCGCGCAATGTGATTCGCGAAGCGGTCCGGAGGGCACCGACGGCCAGGCTGCGGCCGATGCCCGAGTGCAGGGGGCCGATGCCATTGGCGTATATCATGACCGGTGTACGCATGACCCGGGCCGCATAGATGAGAGAACTATAGTACACCAATGAGCGTAGACTGGTTTCGTCCTGTAGGAGGGTGCCGCCGCCACTGATGAAAAGCCGGGATCGGTGGAGCCTGGATATGATACCCAAGGGCGAAAACCGCGGGGTGGCGGATACCCGATGGGAACGCGCAGTGCCCTTGGGATCCGCCGAAAGCACCCAGATGTCTACCGCGGGGTTTTCTCGTTTCAGGCCCCTTATCAACCCTCGCAACAGGGCCTCATCACCCAGGTTGCCGAAACCGAAATACCCGGACACGGTCACCTGCTGGGGCCGTCTACCCATCGCGATCACGCGGGTATAGATCTCGAGATGGTCGCGCTGCATGGCCCGAAGGGAGAAGCGGCTTGTCGCGTGTTGTTTCAAGGATCGCCCCAATCCCCGGCGCAGCTTCGGGTTACGAACCAGCAGGCAAAGGCGGGATGCGAGGTCCTCGGGATCATCCACGGCTACCTGGTAACCTGTTCGGCCATCGAGGATGAGTTCGGGGACGCCGCCAACTGGTGTCGCGATCGTGGCGAGACCATGATGGGCGCCCTCGAGGAGGGCGTAGGGGAAGCTCTCACTCTCGGACGGTAGCACGTTGATATCCATGGCAGACATGGCAGGCGTCGTGTCGTCAAGGTGCCCGGTGAAGTGCACGCGGCCTCCCAATCCCAGCGAGGAAGCCAGGGCCTGCAAACGGTTTCTCTCCTCCCCGTCGCCTACCAGGAGGAAGTGAGCGTCGTCGCCCGCGAGCGCATCGGATGCTGCGGCCCGAAGGAGAACGTCATGTCGCTTCACCCGGGCCATTCTTCCCACCATTCCTACCAGCGTGGCCTCCAGGGGGATGCCGTGTGCACGGCGGAAGGCTTGGCCATCCTCTGGGGTCGCACCGGGGGCCTCGGCGAATTCCAGTCCGTTGTAGATGGTGTGAACGCGCCCTCCGGGAAAGCCCCTATCGATGAGCATTCCGCGAAAGTTTTCTGTCACTGCCAGGTAGTGATCGAATCTACGAAGGCTTATCGCGTTCAGGGTCGAGTATACCAGGTGCTTATATAGGTTATCCTCGAAATCGCGGCGATAATCGCTGTGCATGGTCGTGATCAGCGGGACGGGAATGCGTCGCCGCAATAGGGCGCCCAAGAAGTTCGCCCTTGCACCGTGGCAGTGAATGAGGTCGGGCTGTTGCTTACGGATTAGCCCGTGGAGGCGGCGAATGGCGGAAAGGTCCGTCCGGGACCGTTGTTCGGAAAGGATGACGGGAAGTCCCGCTTCCTTTGCTTCCCGGTAGAAGGGTCCGTCGGTGAGGCATACCAGCGATACCACGCTTACCTCCGATAGGGTCCGAACAAGGTTGAGCACGTGTGTCTTCGCGCCGCCGGTATCGCCGCCGCTGATCAGGTGCATCACGTTCACGTTTGATAAGCCTCCCGGTTGCGCAGGGTTAAGGCAATTATACACTCCCGGGTCGGTTCTATGCCTCCCGGTTGACGGATGCTCTCCGGCACTACGCAACGATAATTGTCATTGAAGCATATGTCTCCAGGCTTTAGAATGGTTTGCATCGAGGGGAGAAGCCGTGTTCCGTTCCTGCGGTTCACCCGCCGGTACTGTGCGGGGTAGGCTCCTCGCCCGCCCATCCTTGCCACCAGGATTCCCGGGGATCTTTTGGGTCCAAGGGAGAATTCTCCCGGTGCATCGGAGCCGAGATTAACACTTGCGTTACGATAACGAGGAGTTTGGCCCTATGAGTCGAATAGACGCTAAAGACGGATCAGCATTTTCTCGATGAAACTACTGCACGGGTCGGGTATGTGCGGTGCGAAATACACTGTCGTCGGGTGGGCAACAGTGTATGGTCGCGAAACACCCTGTATCACCAATATTTGGCTTGGGTACATAGCCTACCGGATGGGGGCCCGTCTCTTGATCGTCCTAAGCCACGTGAGTAAACACTATGGGAACATCTGTGCACTCGATGATGTGACGTTAAATATCACAAAGGGAGAGTTCGTGTTTCTCGTTGGCCCAAGCGGTGCGGGGAAGTCGACACTCCTGCAACTGCTATTTCGGGAGGAAAAGGCTTCCGAGGGAAGTGTCGTGGTGGATAATCTCAACGTTACGCGACTGCCGCGGCGCCATGTGCCGTTGTTGCGCCGTAAGGTGGGCGTGGTCTTTCAAGATTTCAAGCTCCTCAACTCGAAGACGGTCTTCGAGAACGTGGCGTTTGTTTTGCAGGTGACCGGAGCACCCAAGAGCTTTATTCGTCGCCGGGTGCCGCAGGTGCTGAACCTGGTTGGATTGGCCGGCAAGGAGCGGGCCTACCCCGAGCAGTTGTCGGGAGGGGAGCAGCAAAGGGCGTCTTTGGCCCGCGCGATCGCCAATTCGCCCAGATTGATCCTCGCCGACGAGCCGACCGGGAACCTGGACCGCGATTCTTCATGGAGTATCATGCGTTTGCTGGCGGAATTCAACAAACGTGGCGCGACCGTGCTGGTTGCCACTCATGACTGGCCCATCGTTGATGCCATGCAACGCCGAGTCGTCGAGATCAACGAGGGCAAGATCACTCGTGACGACGAGCAAGGGGGCTACAGTCGAAGTGTTGCGACTAATCGGGCGCTCGGTCGTTGAGGGATTCAAGAGCATATGGGCGCATGGCCTGATGAGCCTGGCATCGGTCGGAACCGTGGCCGTATCATTGCTCGTACTCGCTGTGTTCTTGGTCGTGGCGGCGAACTTGTCGTATGTCGCGGATATTCTCGAGGAACAGGTGGAGATCGTCGCGTATTGTAGTCCGGAGTTCGACCGGGAGTGGCGAGAGACACTGATCGAGAAGGCTGAGGCCATCCCCGGTGTGGGTTCAGTTGCGTTCGTGGGGCGAGAAGAAGCACTCGATCGCTTAAGGGAACAGTTCGGCAGTCAGGCAGATCTATTGAGTGCCGTGGAGGACGACAATCCCTTGAGAGATCACCTTGAGATCACGGTGGAGGACCCCGAGCGCATTGAATCCGTGGCGAGAAGCGTCGGAGAAATCCAAAGCATCGACGATGTCGCGTACCAGCGTGAAGTGGTGGAGCGCCTCTACTCGGTAACCGAGGCTCTCCGCACGGCGGGGGTGGGCCTGGTATTCCTGCTGGCTGCGGCGACGTTCTTACTGATCAGCAACACCATTCGCCTTACCATTTTCGCGAGGCGGGATGAGATAGAAGTGATGCGACTGGTCGGGGCGTCCTCCGCCTTCATCTGGGGCCCCCTGGTCGTGGAGGGGTTGCTCCTCGGCATGATTGGCGCCGGGATCGCTGGGATTGCGATATACTGGGGTTACCAGGATCTGGTGGGGTCACTGCACATTTCTCTGCCGTTCCTCCCGATACTCGGGCCGCAGCCACTGATTGGAAATCTCATCCAGTTGCTGCTGATTATTGGTGCGATGCTGGGAATTATGAGTAGTTGGTTTTCTGCACAGCGCTACGTAAAGATATAGGGGGGATCACGCTTGGATTCATGGAGTGGCCGAAGACTTTCGAGTAATCTACATAGAATGGTCGCTTGTATCGTCATGGGTGCAATGGCCATCGCCATGGTGTCCGCCCTGTTCGCAGGCGCGGATCCAGTGCATGCATCCGCGGGCGAGATCCGCCAGGAAATCGAGAACCTGCGCAATCGCCTGGACAACATTCAAGGAGATATGGACCAGTACGAGAGTAATCTCGAACATATTCGCCAACAGGAACAGGGGGTGACCCGGGAGCTCGGCCAGGCCCAGGTTGAATTGCGCCAGGTCGAGAATCAGCTCGACGAAGCCCTGGTCGCCCTTCAGATGGCGGAGCTCGAGGTGCAAGAGGCGGAGGAAGACCTCCAGCGTGCCGAGGAAGAGCTCGACTATCGGACGGGATTACTCAACGGTCGCGTGCGTGCCATGTACGAGCTCGGCACGGTGAGCTATCTCGAGGTTTTGCTCTCCTCGGTCAGTTTCGCCGACTTCGTTCGTCGCTTCCAGATGCTTCAGCAAATCGTGGGGCAAGACGTAAGCATCCTCGAGGCCGTGCGCGAACAGAAGTCCGAGGTGGAGTACAGGCGGCAAGTATGGATCGATGAGAAGGATGACGCTGCATATTGGAAAGAGCGGGTAGCGGAGAAACGCGAGGAACTCAAGGTCGAGGTCGCCCGCTACGAGAGTCGACTCCACCAGTTGTCCAGTCGCGAGCAGGA
Organism: Clostridia bacterium; assembly: GCA_003552525.1. Taxonomy (GTDB): domain Bacteria; phylum Bacillota; class Sulfobacillia; order SLMV01; family SLMV01; genus CSSED11-154. The sequence goes on from PUNF01000098.1 coordinate 43,619, forward strand.
ATACCTAGACGCGCTGGACGAGATGGAGCGGCGATCGGAGCAAATCGCCGAGGAAATTACCGCGAAACAAGAGGAGTTGGCCCTGGCCGAGGGTATCCCTTATATGATCTGGCCCCTCAACCCGGGCAGCTTCTGGGTCTCTTCGCCCTTTGGCCAGCGATATCATCCGATACTCGGACAGTGGCGTTTTCACTCGGGAATCGACCTGGCAGCCAGCACCGGCACCCCCATTCGTGCCGCCGCGTCAGGTATCGTCCTGGATGCAGGATGGATGGGAGGGTATGGCCTGACCGTGATCGTTGCGCATACGTCCACGGTGTCAACACTGTATGCCCATGCGTCCACGTTGCGCGTGGAGCCCGGGGACCAGGTAGGCGAAGGCGACACCATCGCACTCGTGGGCACCACGGGCATGTCCACGGGGCCCCACCTTCACTTTGAAGTCCGGGTCGACGGCCAGGTCGAGGATCCGAAGGAGTACCTGCCGCCGCGGTAATCCTTGGCCCTTTTGCCCGTTGTAAACGATTCGCGGATCTGCTATGGTCCGCGAACCGTTTTTGTGTGCTCCCCACGTTTTTCCCTCCAAGCCCTGTGATAGAATAGTGGGCACGCCCTAGAAGGAGCCGATCGCGCACGTGTTGTGGGAGGCGATGATAATTTACGATGAGGATCGGAGTACAAGATATGTTCAATTAACGCCGGTGCAGGCCATCTTGATCGTGATGGTGTTGGTCTTCACGGTGGCGGCACTAACCGTCGGTGTCGTACAACAGGTCCCGTTCATTTCGGAGAGAGGGATCGAGGAGGCAGCCCCCGAGGAAGTCGAGTCTGCGCTCGATGACGAGGGATACGATGAGTTCATCCGCGCACTATCACTCATCATGGAGGACTATGTTGACGGGGACGATGTGGATTCCGAAGCGCTTCTGCGCGGTGCAATTCGAGGTATGATTGAGGGATTGGATGACCCGTATTCGACGTACTTCGATGCCTCTGCCCTCGAGGACCTGCGCGTACAGACCCTGGAGGGGGAGTACTCGGGCATCGGGGTTTCCGTGATCGACCTGGACGGGTACGTGACGGTGTTGGTGCCGTTCGACGATACGCCGGCTTCCACGACGCCATTCGAGGGTGCCGATGAGAACGATGCCATCGGGTTGAAATCCGGTGATCGAATATTGGAGGTGGATGGGATCGATGTGGTCGGTATGTCTACCGACCATGTAGCGGAACTCATCCGCGGGCCGGTTGGCGAGAGCGTGGAGATCCTCGTCGAACGTCCCGAAAACGAGATGGGTGAGCAATACCGGTTCGTCATCGAGCGGGAACAGATCGAAATCCCGACCGCAGATTCGGAAGTCATCGATGGCGATATCGGCGTTCTGAGCATCACACAATTCACCGCCCACACGCCCGAGCAGGTGGCGGCGCACCTTGAGAAACTCGAGGAATCTGGGATCCAAGGCCTGATCCTGGACCTGCGTAGTAACCCCGGGGGGACGCTGGAAGAATCCTTGCAGGTGGCCGATCAGTTCTTGCCCCCTGGGCCCGTGGTGACTACCGTCGATCGGGAGGGCAACGAGGAAACCCTGGCCGTCTCGGGGCCGGGATACGAACGCCCGATCGTGGTCTTGGTCGATCGGTTCAGTGCAAGTGCGTCCGAAATTATTGCCGGTGCCCTGCGCGATCGTGCCGATGCCCCATTGGTTGGCGAACGCACATTTGGAAAAGGATCTGTACAGCGGGTGTATTACCTGGATCCGGAGCAGACGACGGGGATGAAGCTGACCACGCAGAGGTATTTGACGCCATCCGGCTATAATATCGAAGATGAGGAGGGCCTGGTGCCGGATTACGAGGTGGAGTGGTCCGAGGGAGAGACGATGGGCGAGCTGGACTCGGACAGCCAATTGCAGAGGGCACTCGAGGTCCTCCGTGACTTGATCGCACAATAATCCGATCCTACGCACCCCGGGAGGTATGCTTTGGATCTATCGTTGCTCGGCGAGTTGGCGCGGCACATTTTTCTTCGCGTGCCGGAAACGGTGATTCCCACGACGACCGGCGGCCTATTGTTCTGGGCCGTGATGCTACTCGTGTGGACGCAATACAGGCGACTGGCCACGATGGAGCGTCGCATACACGGGTTCGTCCGCAACGACCCGTGGGTGAGTACGGGAACCGCCCTGGTTTTCGGTGTCGTAGCCGGCATCATCGGGAGCTTCCTCATGATCATGCTGGGAATTACGTTGTCCCAGGATGATATCATATACCTGTGGCCGGTTGCCCTTGCCCTACTATTGCTCAATCCGCGCCTGCTGTGCTTTTCCTATGCGGGCGGAATCGTTTCGATCGTGCACCTTCTGACCGGATGGCCGCCGGGAGTCAATCCGACGGCCATCATGGGTCTGGTCGCCGTCCTACACCTCATGGAGGGCATCCTGGTTGCCGTCAGTGGCCATCGTGTGGTTAGCCCGGTATACCTCAAGAATGATCGCTCAGCCGTGGTAGGCGGATACCTGGTACAGAGGTTCTGGCCGATCCCGATCATGATCGTTTTCTTGTTACAGCTCCCACCGGAAGCCACGCTGGGAGGATTCAGCATGCCGGACTGGTGGCCCTTGATCGATTCCGGTGCGGGGTTGGGCGAGCACTGGGCGTATGTCATGACCCCGGTGGTGGCCGCCTTGGGCTACTCTGACATTGCCTTGACCGAGATGCCGGTAAAACGGGCCCGACGTACGGCCTGGCACCTCGTGCTGTTCAGCGTCGCCCTCCTCGGTTTCAGTCTTTGGGCTGCGGAGTCACCCGCGGTCATATTCGTACCGGTGCTTTTTGGTCCACTGGGACACGAACTGATGATTCGCTTGAGCAGCGGACGCGAGTTTCGCGGCAAACCGAAGTTTGTCTCGGGGGGCGATGGTGTAATGATTATGGATGCTCGGCCGAATCGGCCGGGTCAGGCGCTCGGCTTACACCCTGGAGATACGGTCGTGGCGGTAAACGGGCAACCGATCGCCAGTCGCTCCGAGCTCAATGACGCCACCATTTTTGGTGGCTGGTATATCGAGTTAACTGTCGTCGATCCGGATGGACACGTACGCACCCTTGAGTCGAATCGGTATCCGCCCGGACAAGACCTGGGCGTGATTACGGCGCCGGAATCACATGATCGACCGCACGTGAATCTCGGGGGTGAGGGTGTCCTTCTTCGGCTATTGAAACGTTTGCGGAGAAGGTGGCGCTGGCGAGCTTGAGGGAACATGTGTTCGAGTGATATGTTTGACGTGATGCCACACGGGAGGTTCGTCCATTGTCCAGTTTCGAACTGGTTTCCAGTTATCAGCCCGAGGGGGATCAGCCGCGGGCCATCGATGAGATCACCGAGGTTTTCTCCGCCGGCTCGCGTGATGTGACTCTCCTGGGTGTCACCGGATCCGGGAAGACGTATACTGTTGCGAACGTCGTTGAGCAGTTACAGCGGCCGACCCTCGTGGTCGCGCACAACAAGACCCTGGCCGCGCAGTTATGCAGCGAGTTTCGCGATTTCTTCCCCAGGAATGCGGTGGAGTATTTCGTGAGCTATTACGATTACTATCAACCCGAGGCGTACATTCCGCAAAGCGATACGTACATCGAGAAGGATGCGACCATCAACGATGAGATCGACAAACTACGGCACTCGGCCACCAGTGCGCTGCTGGAGCGTTCAGATGTGATCGTGGTTGCCTCGGTATCGTGCATATACGGCCTCGGTTCACCCGAAGACTATCGCAATCTCGTTGTAAGCCTGCGACACGGGATGCAGCGCGATCGGGATGACATCGTACGGTCACTCGTCGGGATCCAGTACCAGCGGAATGACATCAACTTCATGCGTGGTACTTTTCGCGTGCGCGGTGACATCATCGAGATTTTTCCCGCTTCCTCGGGGGAGCGCGCCATTCGCGTCGAGCTGTTCGGCGATGAGATCGAACGGATCAGCGAGGTCGACACCATAACGGGAGAGGTGCTGGGTCATCGGCAACACGTCGCCATATACCCGGCGACGCACTACATTACCGAACGAGACAAGATGCGTCGGGCGATCGAGAGTATCGAATGCGAACTCGAACAACGCCTGGTCGCGCTGCGCAACGATAATCGACTGCTAGAAGCGCAGCGCCTCGAGCAGCGGACCCGGTATGATTTGGCCATGCTACGAGAAGTCGGTTATTGCACGGGGATCGAAAACTATGCCCGGCACTTGACCGGTCGTGCACCCGGGGAGCCGCCTTTTACGCTATTGGATTACTTCCCGGATGATTTTCTCTGCGTAATCGATGAATCCCATCGGACGATTCCGCAGATCGGGGGGATGTATGCCGGTGATCGTTCGCGGAAGGAGACGCTTGTCCGCCATGGTTTTCGGCTTCCGTCGGCGTTTGACAACCGCCCATTGACCTTCGAGGAGTTCGTACATCACGTGGACCGGAGCCTTTACGTATCCGCCACTCCGGCGCCTTACGAAATGGATCGGAGCACACGCGTTGTCGAACAGATCGTACGACCGACGGGTCTCATCGATCCCGAGGTAGAGGTTCGACCGGTGGAGGGGCAGATCGACGACCTGGTATCGGAGGTTCGTGAACGCATTTCGCGCGGCGATCGCGTATTGGTGACCACGCTTACCAAGCGGAT
>PUNF01000054.1 GCA_003552525.1 Clostridia bacterium
CGGGTTCAGCACGCGGGAAACCCTGCGATTCTTCCCGGCCCTGACCGCCATTACCGCCATCACCGTGGCCTTTCAGATCTTCTACTGGAACCTCATCGGCGCATTATAGGAGAGGATTAGGCCTCCCGGCCGTCGACCCCGGCCAAACCCAGGGCGACCCGGTGTGCCCGCCATTCCAGTGAATCGTCGAGGGGATCCCCCATCGTCCCGGCACCCCGACGCGCGAGGGCGCGGCCGAGGAGCAAGTCCGCGAAATGGGGGTTTTTCGGGAGGAGCGATCCGTGCAGGTAGGTCCCGAAGACGTTTCGGTACACCGCGCCTTCTCCGCCGTCTTCGCCGTTGTTCCCGTGTCCGGAGAGCACCGTCGCAAGCGGGGCACATCCCGGGCCCAGGTACGTGCGGCCGCCGTGGTTTTCGAAGCCGACCAGGGTCCCGGGCTCCGGCAGGTATTCCGAACGGCACGCGGCATTGCCGATCATCCGCGTAGGGCCCGCCTCCGTGTGCAGGTCCAGGATTCCAAGGCCCGGGATCTCCCGGCCATCGGGCATGCGGTAGTAATGCCCGAGCAATTGGTATCCCCCGCACACCGCGAGTAACACCACGTCCGCCTCCATCGCCCGGCGCAGGTCTTCCCGGCGGGCCTCGAGGTCCCGGCACACGATGGCCTGCTCCCGGTCCTGCCCGCCACCCATGAAGAGCAAATCGAAATCACCGAGCGCCGCCGCGTCACCGGCGGCGATGCCGACGATTTCCGCCTCGATGCCGCGCCACTGCAACCGCCGCGCGAGCGCGATCACGTTCCCGCGGTCGCCGTAGAGGTTCATGAGGTCCGGATACATGTGGCCGATGCGCAGTCGCAAGAATCTACCCCCTCCACATTTCCCCGACCAGCCCGCGCCGCTCGAGCCGCTCCCGAAGGCCCAGCATAGCCGTATAGGTCAGCAACGCGTACACGCGCGCGCCCCGCGGTGACCGCTCCACCGCCCGCTCCAGGGCCCCTTCGAGATCGCCGACGATCTGCAGCCGCTCGAGGTCGAGGCCGCCGTACTTCAACCGCACCGCCATATCCTCCGCCCGCGTGCCGGATACCACCACCGGCACCTCCCCGGCATCGAGCATCTCGAAGTCGACGTCCCACAGCCAGGAGATGTCCCGCCCGTCGGCGTGGCCATCGTTGATGCCCACCAGCACCGCCCCGGTCCCGGCATCATCCGCCACCGCGCGAAGGATCTGGTCGAAACCCACCGGATTCTTCGACAGCGCCAGCACCACCTCGCGGTCCTCGAGGCTGAGGCGTTCCATGCGGCCAAAGGCCCCGGTAAACGCCTCCAGTCCCGCGCGAATGGCCGGCCCATCGATCCCGGCCGCCCGGGCCGCCGCGGCGGCACCCACGGCATTGTAGGCATTGTAGGCGCCCGGGACCCCGAGCTTTGCCACCAGGGAATCCCCGTCGGGAAAATCGATGGCCATCAAAAGCCCCGCGCCATCGGCATCGAGGATGCGCCCCACCACGTGGCGCGCAGGGCGCCGCCATCCGCAGTCGGGACAGCGGTAGTCCCCGAGGTGACCGAAGACCCGGCCCTCATAGGTAAAGCGCCCACCGCAACGCGGGCAAAACTGCGTGTCGAGGCCCGCCGCGGCCGGATCCACCGCATCCCGCTCCCCACCCGATGCTTCGCCGGCGAGGCCGAAAAACACCGTGTCCACTTCCCCCGGCAGGGAGTCGGCGAGGTCGGCCACCCGCGGATCATCCGCGTTCAGGCACGCCGTACCGCGCACCCGCTCGAGGCCCCGCCGGACGAGATCCACGGTCCGGTCCAGCTCCCCATACCGATCCAGCTGGTCGCGGAAGAAGTTGGTGACCACGGCCAGGTCGGGTTGGACCATAGCGGCCACCCCCGCGAGCGCCGCTTCATCGACCTCGGCCACCAGGGCATCGCACCCCGAGATGGCGTCATGGTCCACCAGCGCCGTGGCGATCCCCGCGGCCATGTTCGAGCCGCTGGCGTTGCGCACCACCTTCCACCCCGCACCCGCCATCATCCCCTCCAGCAGGGCCGCGGTCGTGGTCTTTCCGTTCGTCCCCGTGATCACCGCGCGGCTGTGGCGCACCTGCCCGGATACCCGCGAGATGAAGCCGGGATCGACGGCCAGGATCACCCGGCCCGGCGCCGTGGTCGCGGCGCGACCCAGCAGCCGAAGGACCCGGATGCCCAATTTTCCGAAGATATGCGCCAGGCGCGCACGAATGCCCAATTCCGCCCCTCCCGTCGAGGACCCCGCGAGCCGTTTCTAGTAGAACACCATCATCTGCGCCGCACCGAACAACAACCAGAACACGCCAATCAGGATCCAGTCGCGCCTGCCCTTCTTGATCCGGTTCTCCGCATCCTCGAAGTCCGCGTACTTGGCCTCGAGCCGGCGCGTGAACCAGGCGGACCGGGCCATGAGGATGCACCCGACCCCGACCACGAGACTCAAGACGGTACGAATAAAGGGACCGATCACACTACCCACCTCCCCCCGGCGGCGGGGCCGCCGATCACGCGTTGACTGCCGGGATTCCCCCCGGTAGAATGGATGATGCCGCGAAGCGGTGGCAGGTGCCGGGATGTGGCCCAGTTTGGTAGGGCGCCGCGTTCGGGACGCGGAGGCCGCGAGTTCAAATCTCGCCATCCCGACAGGGGCGGATCCGACATTTCGGGTCCGCCCCCTTCTCTTGCAGGGTCTGCACGCGCTCCAGCGCGGCCCGATAAACCGGGGCATTCCCGGGATAATCCACCGCCCGGGCGAAGGATGCGGCATCCAGCCACAACACCCGCGCGATTTCCCCGGGCGCGGGGCGGGCCTCCCCGCCCTCGTACGTCCCCAGGTAATAATCCACCCGTTTTCTGCGCAGCAACCCGCGGCGCCAGAAGGAATAGCACACGCGGCCGAGATACTCCACGAGTGCGGTGCGTATGCCCGTTTCCTCGGCCACCTCCCGGGTCGCCGCTTCCCGGGGGCCTTCACCCGGGTCGACATGCCCCTTGGGCAGGGCCCAGCGGCCGAAGCGGTCGCGGATTACGAGAAAACGGGGGTCGCCGGTGGCAATTCCATCCACCACGACGACCCCCGCCGCCACTTCCTCACGCATCCGTGGATTCACCCCCGGGATCGAGCATCATGCCGCGCTCGGCGAGGAGCCGGTACATGGTCTCGAGATCGCCCGGGCGCGTGCTGTACTTGTGGGCCACGTGTTCGCCCCACCCGTACCGGGCATCCGGGTCCGGGTCGCGCCGCGCCGCGTACTTCCCGTAATAGCCCTCGCGCAAGAGCCCCGCGTCCATGACCCCCAGGGCGCGCTCCACGTCGGCATCCGTCATCTCGCGATACGCATCCCGGTGCAGGACGTACTCGGTGGGGATGCGGGGACGGGGCGGCGGCGCTTCCGCCGGATACCCGATTACCATGCCCACCAGGGGCAAGACCCGCGAGGGCAACGCGAACATCTCCGCCATTTCGCGGGCCAGGCGCGGGGCCGCCCCCAAAAAGCAGCTCCCGAGCCCCCGGGCTTCCGCCGCCAGCACCATGTTCTGTGCGGCGTACGCGGCATCCTGGACGCCGAGCAACAGCATGGTCAGGTCGTCCGCGCGGTTGACCCGCCCCCGGGCGGCGATGAAGCGCTCCAGGCGGCAGAAATCCACGCACACCAGGGCGAACACCGGCGCGCGCCGCGGCAGGGGTCCGTACAGTTCGGCGAGGGCCTCGCGTTTCTCGGGATCCTCGGTCACCACCACCGCGTACATCTGCCCGGTGAAGGGCGCCCGCTGGCCGGCCGCCACCACCTCGTGCAGGATCTCGGCCGGGACCGGGTCGTCCCGGAACCTCCGGATGCTGGCCCGGCGGTGTATCACCTCGAATATGGCATCGGCTTCATCGCGCATGGGGTTCCGCCTTCCCTAGAGCTCGATGTCCTGGTCGATATCGAGTACCGGCAGATCCACGTCGACCACGTACGAGTACTTCAGGCCGCTCCCGGTATTGATCGTCATCACGCGGTCATCGGCGCCGAGGTACCCATCGGCCACCAGTCGCCGCAGGGCCGCCACCGTGGCCGCGCCCTCGGGACAGACGAACATGCCCTCCATCTGTGCCGTCTTGTGCAGCTCGTCCATGATCTCGGCATCGGAGACGGCCACCGCCCGGCCGCCGCTTTCGTAAATGGCGTCCATGACCAGGAAGTCACCCAACGCCTTGGGCACCCGGATGCCCGCCGCCAGGGTCTTCGCGCCCTGCCAGAACTCCGAATCCCGCTCCCCGGCCTCGAAGGCCCGCACCAGCGGCGCGCACCCCTCGGCCTGTACCGCGATCATCTTGGGTCGCTCGGGCCCGATGATGCCGAGGGCTTCGAGCTCCTCGAAGGCCTTCCAGATGCCGATGAGCCCCACGCCGCCGCCGGCCGGATACAGGATGGCATCGGGCATCTGCCAGTCGGTCTGGGTGATGAGCTCCAGTCCCATGGTCTTTTTGCCCTCGATGCGGTAGGGCTCCTTGAGCGTGGAGACGTCGAACCAGCCGTATCGTGCGACGGCCCGCTTGACGATCGCGCCCGCATCGGAGATGAGTCCCCGCACCAGGTAGGTCCGGGCACCGAAGAGATCGGCCTCCTTCATGGTGAGTTCCGGGGCGTCGTCGGGCATGACGATGAAGCAATCCATCCCCGCCCGCGCGGCGTAGGCCGCCCACGCGCCCCCGGCATTGCCGGCCGTCGGCATCGCGACCGAGTCGGCCCCCAGGTGGTAGGCCATGGAGACGCCGCAGGAAGCGCCGCGGGCCTTGAAGGTCCCGGTGGGGTTGGTGCCTTCGTCCTTGATCAGGAACTGCCCCACGCCCAGGTCGTCGCCCAATACCGGGGCCTCGATGACCGGGGTCATGCCCTCGCCCAGGGAGATGATATCTTCCTCGGGCACCGGGAGCATCTTCTGGTAGCGCCACATGTCGGTACGGCCGTTTTCCAGGTCGTCCCGCGTGACGTCCGCGCGCATCCGCGCCATGTCGTAACGGACGAGCAGCGGTGCACCACAGTGACAGAGGTTCTGCAATTCGGTGGGATCGATCGTTTCCCCGCAGCGGGGACATTCCAGGTGGGTTAAATGAACCAAGGCTCTACTTCCTCTCCCGTACTTGATTGTCTACGCGCGGCGGGACTCGGCCACCACGCCCGCCTCGAGCAATGCGGCTATGGTCTCGGGATCGCGTCCCAGCTCCGCCAGGATCTCCCGGGTATGCCCACCGAGCAGCGGCGGCGCCTCCCGGATATCCCCGGGAGTCTCCCGAAACTTCACCGGCACGCCGAGCACCGAGATTTCTCCTTCGCCCGGGTGTTGCACCCGGCGATGCATCTGCCGGTGCGTCACGTGCGGATCCTCGAACAGGTCGCGCATCGTGTAGACCGGTCCCGAGGGCACCCCGGCCTCCTCGAAGATCGCGAGCCAGGCGTCCCGCTCCTTCTTCCGGGTCGCGGCGGAAATCCCCTCCACCACGGCTTCGCGGTTTTCCACCCGGTCGGCGTTGGTGGGATAGGCATCGGGATCCATGTCGACCAGGGGCGCCAGCCGGTACCACAGGCGATCGTTGCCCGCCGTAATGTTAATCCAGCCGTCCGCCGTGGGGAAGGCCTGGTAGGGCACGATGCTCGGGTGCGCCGACGCCCGCCGCGGCGGCAATTCCCCGGAGGCGAAGAAATAGTGGGCCATGTACGTCATCCAGGATACCTGCACGTCCATCATGGAGACGTCGATATATTCGCCACCGCCCGCGCGCTCGCGCCGGAACAGCGCCGAGGTAATGGCATAGGCGGCATACATGCCCGCGCCGATGTCGGCCACGGCCACGCCCACCCGAATGGGCTCGGAGCCTTCCGCCCCGGTGACGCCCATGAGCCCGCCCATGCCCTGGATGATCAGGTCATAGGCCGCCCGGTCGCGATGGGGTCCGTCCTGGCCGAACCCGGAGATCGAACAATAGATCAGCGACGGGTTCCGCGCCGAGAGGTCCTCGTACCCCAACCCGAGCCGTTCCGCGGTGCCGGGTCGAAAATTCTCCAGCACGACGTCGGCCGAGGCCGCCAGGTCGCGCGCGATCTCGCGTCCCTCCTCGGACTTGAGGTCCAGGGCGATGCTCCGCTTGTTCCGGTTGATACTGAGGAAGTAGTGGCTCTCCTCGCCCACCCAGGGCGGTCCCCAGCCCCGGGTATCGTCGCCTCCGTCGATCCGTTCCACCTTGATAATGTCCGCCCCGAGATCCCCGAGCATCATGCTGCAGTAGGGCCCGGTCAACACCCGGGACAGGTCCAATACCTTCACGCCCTCGAGGGGGCCTGCCATAGAATCATCCCTTTCTCCAGGTATTCGTCCTACGATCATCCGTTTCCCCGGACCCTCCCGCGGGTCGCAGGGTCAAAAGCAGAAACTCCGGCGGCACCAGGTAACGGAACGGAGGCCCGCTGACCCCCACGCCGGAGGACACCACCATGACCGAATCCTCGCGGCGAAAGATCCCCCGATCCCACTCGGGGAACAGGCCCCGCTGCCCGGGCACCCACACGGAACCGATCCGCGGGAGTCGCGCCTGGCCGCCGTGGGTATGGCCCGCCAGCACCAGGGGCAACCCGCGCAACGCCACCCGCGGGAACACCACGGGCGAGTGGGCCAGGAGGACGGGGAACCCCGGCGGGATCTCCTCCAGGGCCCCATCGAGGTCGTCGCGATGGGTCTGGGGATCGCCCAGGCCGATGAACACCGTGTCCCGGGGCCCCGTCGCGTGGGCATTGTCCAGCACCGACACCCCGGCCGCCTCCAGGACGGGGCGGGCGGCCACGCTCCCGTCGGGTGCGTAGTCGTGGTTGCCCGGGCACAGGTAGACGGGAAGCTTGCGCGCGAGCATCCCCAGGAGGTCCAGGGCACCCCTTCCCCCCTCGAGATCGTGGCGGCGGAGCACGTCACCGGTAAAAGCCACCGCGTCCGGCGCCTGCAGGTCGACCGCCCCGAGTACTGCCTCCACGTCGGCCGGGTAGGCGCGCCCGTGCAGGTCGGTCAGGTGCAGGATGGTGAACCCATCGAGCGCCGCGGGCAGGCGCGGGACGGGGACCACCCAGTGAAAGGGCCGCACGGGACGGCTCGCCTCGCGCAGCCCGTATCCCACCGCTACACCGGCCGCGACGATGCCGAGGCCGGTGAAGCGGTCTAGTCCTTCAAGCAAGAGGCGACCAGGTCCGGGACGTCCCAGGGGAAGTCGGCGACCCGGGCGCCTCCCTCGTCGAGGGCGGCGCGCTTGGCCTCGTAGGTACCCCGGCCCCGCTCCACGATGGCCCCGGCGTGCCCCATCCGGCGTCCCGGCGGCGCACTCTTGCCCGCGATATACGCCACCACCGGTTTCGTCATGGTCTTGATGAACTCCGCCGCCTCTTCTTCGGCGGTCCCACCAATTTCGCCGACGAGGACGACGCACTCGGTCTCGGCGTCGTGTTCGAAGGCACGGAGGAGGTCCACGAATCCCTCGCCGACCACCATGTCCCCGCCGATCCCCACGGCGGTACTGATCCCGATCTCGGACTCACCCAGGGCGGCGGCAATCTCGTAGCTGAGGGTGCCGCTGCGACTGACGAGCCCCACCGGACCGCGCCGGTAGACCCGCTCGGGCATGATGCCCACCTTGCACTGCCCCGGGGCGATGACGCCGAAGGTGTTGGGTCCGATGACCCGGGTATCGCGGTCCTCTGCGTACGCCATGATGTCCATGGCGTCGTGCACGGGCACGTGCTCGGTAATGATGACCAGGATCTCGATCCCGGCGGCGATGGCTTCGAAGGCGGCATCGTGTACGAAGGGTGCCGGGACCATCAGCGCCGATACGTTGGCGCCGTGCTTGGTCACGCAGTCCTCGACGGTGTCGTACACCGGGATGCCGTCGACTTCCGCGCCGGCCCGCCCCGGAGACGTGCCGGCCACCAACCGCGTGCCATAGCCCGCCATGCGGGTGGCGTGAAAGGCGCCCTGGCGGCCGGTGATCCCCTGGATCATGGCCTTGGTCTTCTCATTGACTAGTATCGCCATCTCCGTCACCTCCTGTGGCGGTTCCGCCCCCGAGGGCGGCCGCTTCCCTGGCTGCCCCGAGCAGTTCGTGGTGGGCGGAAATCCCCGCCTCGCGGAGTATCTCGCGTCCTTCTTCTTCATTGGTCCCGACCAGCCGGACCACCAGCGGAATGCCCCGCAGGGCGCCGCTTTGATACACTTCGCGCGTGGACTCCGCCACTTCATCGCAGCGGGTGATCCCCCCGAACACGTTGATGAGGATCACGTCGGGGTCCGTACCGGCGAGGGTCTTGAGGGCCTCGGTCATCTTTTCGCCGGAGGCACCCCCGCCGACATCGAGGAAGTTCATGGCGCGCGATCCGAAGTGTTCCAGGATGTCCATGGTCGCCATGGTGGCGCCGGCCCCGTTGGCCATGATGGCCACCCGCCCGTCGAGCGGGACGTAAGAGAGCCCGAGCCCGGCGATCTTCTCCTCGATCTCGGTGCGCTGATGGGTATCCGGCACCTCGGGATGGCGGTACGCGCTGTCGTCGTCCATCGTCAGGCGGCCGTCCGCCGCCACCAGGCCGTTGGTGGTGGCCGCCAGCGGGTTGATCTCGGTGAGGACGGCATCCTCGCCCCGAAACAGCCGGTAAAGCGACATCGCAATCCCCCCGAACTGGCGGGCCATGCGGCCGCTGATCCCCATGCGCGAAGTGATGGACCGCACCTGGTAGGGAAACAGTCCCCAGCGCACGTCGACCCGCTCGCGCACGATATCCCGGCCGGGCACCTCCTCGATGTCCACACCTCCCTTGCGCGAGGCGATGATCAGTGGACCCCGCGTCGAAGGATCGATGATCAGGCCGAGGTACAGCTCGTGCTCGATGAAGAGCTGTTCTTCGACCAGCAACCGATCGACCACCAGTCCTTGTATGGTCGATCCCAGAAGCTCCGCGGCCGCCTTCCGGGCCGCGGCGGGGTCCGGGGCGAACTGAATGCCCCCGGCCTTGCCCCGCCCTCCCGAGAGGACCTGGGATTTGAGCGCGACGGGCCCTCCCAGTGATCCCGCCACCTGTTCCGCCTCCTCGGCGGACTCCACCACGCTTCCGGCGGGAACGGGGATGCCATAGCGCGCGAACGTTTCCTTGGCCATGTACTCGTACAATTTCAAATAATCGGATCCCGGGCACATGCACCCGGGTATCCCCTCACCTCCTCACGATAGCGTCACTTCAACGCGGCCGCCGCCGCTTCCCGAACGATGGCGGCCACCGTGTCACCTTCCACGGGACGGGCCGCGATTCCCTCCGCAATGGCCGCCTCGGCCACGGCCGCCGCCACGCGGGGGGCCACCCCCGGATCGAAGACCCCGGGAATAATATGATCGGGGGCCAGGGCTTCGTCGGCCACCGCGTCGGCGATGGCCTCCGCGGCCGCTCCCTTGGCCGCCTCGGTGATCCGGCGCGCCCGCACGAGCATGGCGCCGGCCAGGATGCCGGGGAAGGCCAGGACGTTATTGATCTGGTTGGGAAAGTCCGAGCGTCCCGTGGCAACGACCAAGGCACCGGCCTCCAGAGCGGCATCGGGATAGATCTCGGGCACGGGATTGGCCATGGCGATGACCACGGCCCGATCGGCCATGCTCGCCACCATGTCGCGGTCGACCACGCCGCCGGCGGACAGCCCCACGAACACGTCTACCCCCCGGATCACGGTGGCCAAATCGCCCTTGAGGCCGGAACGATTGGTGAAACCTGCGGCCTCTTCCTGGCGGGGATTCGCGATGCGGTCAAAGCCCGGGTACAACGCCCCGTGAAGGTCACACAACACCACGTCTCCCACCCCCATCTCCAGGAATAAACGGGCCGTCGCGATGCCGGCGGCGCCGGCGCCGTTGACGACGATACGTATCTCCGAAAGGTCCTTTTCGGCCACCCGCATAGCATTCTTGAGGGCGGCGCCGGCCACGACGGCGGTCCCGTGCTGGTCATCGTGGAACACCGGGATGTCCAGTCGTTCGATGAGCGCTTCCTCGATATCGAAACAGCGCGGAGCGGAAATGTCCTCGAGGTTGATGGCACCGAAGGTCGGGGCGGTCTGCACGACCGTTTCGACGATGGCGTCGGGATCCTGCGTATCCAGGCACAGCGGCATGGCATCGACCCCGGCGAAAGCCTTAAAGAGGATGCACTTGCCCTCCATGACGGGATACGCACCGAGGGGTCCGATGTTTCCGAGCCCCAGGACGGCGGACCCGTCGGTGACGACCGCCACCAGGTTCCCCCGGTTGGTGTATTCGAAGACGGCCTCGGGATCGACGTCGATCGCCTTGCAGGCCTCGGCCACACCCGGGGTATACGCGAGGCTCAGGTCCCGGCCATCGCGCAGGGGGACCTTGGACCGTATGGCCAGTTTCCCCCGGTTTTCGCTGTGTAGTTTCAGGGCCTCCCTGCGCATGGCATCCGCCCTTTGATCATCGGTCACACGCATCATCTCCCCACTTCTCGTGATTGTCTTTCTTGTCGGTACCGCTTCGGGCCCAGCGCGTACAGGTCGCTCCCGCGGCTGTCGGCGGCTACCACGGCCGGAAATCCCTCGACGCGGAGGCGCCGCAGCGCCTCGGGTCCAAGCTCGGGCCATGCGATGACCTCGGCGGCCCGGATCCGATCCGCCAGCAACGCACCCGCGCCACCGGTGGCGGCCAGGTAGACGGCCCCGTGGCAAACCAGTGCCTCCAGGACCTCTGGTGAACGGGGTCCTTTGCCGATCATCCCGGTCACGCCGCGGGCCAATAGCGGCACTACATAGGGATCCATGCGGCTCGCCGTGGTGGGCCCGGCCGATCCGATCACCCGGCCCGGGCGCGGCGGGGTGGGGCCGACGTAGTAGAGGATGCATCCACGCAGGTCGATCGGCGGTTTTTCCCCGGCCTCCAGCCCCGCGACCAGGCGGGCGTGCGCGGCATCGCGAGCGGCGTAGATGTCACCGAAGATCTCCACCCGCTCGCCCGCGCGCAATTCGCGCGCCACCTCCCCGCCGAGCGGCGTCTCGATCCGTCGGATGCGCGCCCCGCCGCAGGCGGACACTCAGATCTCAACCGTTCCGACGCGATGGGCGTGGCACTGCAGGTTCACGGCCACGGGCAGGGACGCGATGTGGCAGGGATGGGCCTGCACGCGCACATCCAGTGCCGTGGTGCGCCCCCCGAATCCCCCGGCACCGATCCCCAGGTCGTTCACCGCGCGGAGGATGTCCCGCTCCAGGGCGGCCAGGTGCTCGGCCGGGTTGTCCGTATCCAGCGGGCGAAGGAGCGCCTTCTTGGCCAGCTGCGGGGCGAAATCGAAGGTCCCGCCGAGACCGACGCCGATGATCAGGGGTGGACAGGCACTCGCACCGGCGTCGGCCACGGTTTCCACGACGAAATCGATGATGCCCTGGCGACCGTCGGCGGGCCGCAGCATCGCGCTGCGGCTCATGTTCTCGCTGCCGGCCCCCTTGGGCAAGAACCAGATCTTGACCCGATCACCGGGTACCAGGTCCACGTGCACGATCGCGGGGGTATTATCGCCCGTGTTCTCCCTCAGCAGGGGATCCCCGACCATGGAACCACGCAGGTATCCACCGCAGTAGCCGCGGCGCACCCCGGCGTCCACGGCGGAGGCCAGGTCGCCATCGACCAGCTGCACACGCTGCCCGATCTCGAAAAAGACCACGGCCACCCCGGTATCCTGGCAAAGCGGCGCACTTCCCCCCTCCGCCAATCGGGCATTCTCCAGCAGTTCTTCCAGGACGTGTTGGGCATCGGGGGAATCCTCGCTGGCCAGGGCATCCTCGAGATAGGCGACATATCCGCGGTCCAGTCGATAGTTGGATTCCTCTGCCAGCCGGGCCACCGCGCCGGTGATCCGTGCGACGTCAACCGGTCTCATGAAAAATAATCCTCCTCGTGCACCACTTTACCGGACGATATGGTCATGTCCACCTTCAGGTCCCGCAGCGCATCGTCGGAGACACGACCGAAATCGGCATCCAATACCGCGATGTCCGCGCGCTTGCCCGGTTTCAACGATCCCTTGATGTGTTCTTCTGTACAAAGATGGGCCCCTCCGAGCGTCATTGCCTCGAGGGCCTCGAATCGATCGATGCACTCGGCCTCGCCCAGCTGTGCCCCGCGGGCGGTCATGCGGGTCACGGCACTGTGCAGCCCCCAGAAGGGGTTGTAGTGGGCCGAGGTCATATCCGAGTTGATGGCCACGCGAATGCCACGATCGAGGTAGGTGCGCAGGGGCTTGAACCCCTCGAGCCGCTCGGGCTCGAGGACGGTCTCGTAAAGGTCTCCCTCGACCCAGATAAACCCGGGCTGTGTCGACACCGCCAGCGCACGCCGGGCCATGATCTCCAGCGCGTGTTCGGTGGGGAAGTACCCGTGGATGATGTTGTGGCGGGTCGGGGTTTGGACATCCCACTCGGGCAGGCGATCGAAGGCATCGCAGGCGAAATCCTGCGCCCGGTCGCCGCAGCAATGAATCCCGATCGACCAGCCGGCCTCGCTGCCCTCGGCGAAGTACTCGTCGATGCGATCGGCATCGAAACGAAGCGGCGTGGTGGTATACGCCCCGTCGCGGAAGGGATCATACATCCAAGAGCTGCGGCTGCCGAGACCGCCGTCCAGCGCCATTTTCAGCGCCCCGAAGCGAAGCCGCGCGTCACCGAACCCGGTGAACACGCCAAGGTGTTCCACCAGGCCTTCCAATTCGTCGGCCGTCTCGGGCCGGAGGCCGTGCCATACCGGCATGGCATTGATGGCCAGCGGGAGCCTCCCCTCGAGGGTTGCCCGCTGATAGGCCTTCATGACCAGGGGCGGAACCCCGGGGTCGAGCACGGTCGTGATGCCCCAGCGGACATATTCGCGCGCCGCCGTATCGATGTAGCGCGCCAGATCTTGCAGGCGATCCCGCATCGGGGGCTGGGGCATGGCGCGACGAACCAGCGCCTGGGCGCCGTCCCGGAGGATCCCGGTGGGTGTCCCGGAGGCATCGCGTTCGATCACCCCGAGCGGGGGATCCTCGCGGCCTATCCCGGCCAGCTCCAGCGCGCGGGTGTTTGCGACACTCATCGCGAACAACCGATCGAGGATGACCGGGTGATCCGGTGCCACCGCGTCGAGATCGTGGCGCGTGGGCATGCGCCATTCTTCGAATTGGCTTTCAATCCATCCGGCACCGGTAATCCATTCCCCGGCCGGGAGAGACTCCGCCCGCCGGGCCACCATTTGCTGTAACTGCGCGATGGTCTTCGCGTCGAACAGCAGGATGCCATCGGCCATGTGCGATCCGGCGGTGACGAGGTGGTTGTGGGAATCCACGATCCCGGGGATTACGCTGCGATCGCCCAGGGAGACCACGCGCGTCCGCGGTCCGGCCAGGGCACGTACTTCTTCCGCGTCACCCACGGCCACGATGGTATCGCCGCGGATGGCCAATCCATCGGGCAATGGCCCATCCAATCCGGTGCCATATATCGGTCCGTCTGATAGAATGAGATCGGGGTGATCGATGGTTTTCTCTAGCACACAATTTCCTCCCCTTGGACCCCCGGGAATCTCGGGTTTCCGAGGGCCGAGTAATCCTTCGCTTCCGCGTACCCAACTCCTCCCCATCCCGATACCCGGCACCGCCTCAACCCCGGCGAAGGTGCATGGGGCCACGCGAAGGCGAGGTCCGTGGCGGCAACCGGAAGTCGCGGCAAAATCGACCGGCCAAAATGGCCCGGGAGGGCTTGGCTCCAATGGCGGCTTTCATTACTATAGTAGGGAGTGTGCAGAAGATGACCCATCGGTCTCCGAGGAGACAATTCACGAGGAGGGATGGTCGGTCCATAAAGTGTACGCGCTAACCCTTTTGGCATCACAACAACTGAGGGGACTGGAGATCACCGGAATCGGCATCGGAGTGGTCTTCATGGTCCTCGGCCTTCTGTTCTTAGTTCTCATCGCCTTCAACCACCTGTTCGGCGAAGATTCAGAGGAGGATGCTCCGACGACGGCGGCACCGGTGACGACCACCGAACCCGAGGTCGTGGAAGAGGCGCCGCCCCTCGATTCCCGCGTGCCCGCGGTCATCACCGCGGCCGTGGTGCACACCCTGGGGCACACACCCGAGGGCATCCACATCCGCCGCGCGGGTATATCGACCGGCAAGAGCCGCCGCACCGCGGCCATCGTCGCCGCCGCCTTGAGTCAAGTGGACAAAACCCCGGACAGCATCGATATCCGGAAAGTCTGAGAGGAGTCACATTTACATGAAGAAGCAGTTGCGCATCACCGTCGACGGAGAAGAATTCGAGGTAACAGTAGAAGAGATGGGATCCGAGGGCAACACCTCCACCGCCCCGGCTGCCAAGACCGAGAGGGCCGCGCCCAAGCCGCAGGCCGCACCCGCACCCAACCCCGAGCCCGCGCAGCCCGTGGCGACGGCCGAGCCCGCCCCCAGTGGAGCGCAGGGTTCCGAGCAGGTTCTCGCCCCCCTCGCCGGCACCATTCGTGGCATCATGGTCAGCGTCGGTGACGACGTTGCCTCCGGTGATACGCTGCTCACCCTGGAAGCGTTGAAGCTGGAGAACGAGATCGTGGCGCCGGCCGCCGGTAAGGTCGCCAGCATAGACACGCAGGTAGGAGACAACGTCGAAAGTGGCGCGGTCCTGGCCACGATCGATCCGTCGTGACCGAATACCTGAGGAGGTCGAGATGAGCAAGAAGCCTGTCGGCATCACAGATACCACCTATAGGGATGCCCACCAGTCGCGGATGGCCACGCGCATGACCACCGCCGATATGTTGCCGGTCGCACCGGCGATGAACGAGATCGGCTTCTGGGCCCTGGAGATGTGGGGCGGGGCCACCTTCGATAGCGCCATGCGGTTTATCAAGGAGGATCCGTGGGGCCGCATCCGGACCCTGCGCGAACACATTCCGGATACCCGGTTTATGATGCTGCTACGGGGACAAAACATCCTCGGCTACCAGCACTACCCGGACGATGTACTGGTGGAATTCGTCCATGCCGCGGTTCGAAACGGCGTCGACGTCATTCGCATCTTCGATGCCCTCAACGACATCCGCAACATGGAACTGTCGATGCAGACCGCCAAGGAGGCCGGCGGACACGCCCAGGCCTGCGTGGTCTACACCATCAGCCCGGTCCACGACATCCCGCACTACGTCGAGACCGCCCTGGAGCTGCGTGATCGCGGTGCAGATTCGTTGTGCATCAAGGACATGGCGGGTATCATGACGCCCTACCGTGGCTACAACCTGGTGAAAGAACTCAAGGAACAGGTGGATATCCCCATCGAGATCCACTCCCACATGACCAGTGGGATGGCCGCCATGACCTACCTCAAGTGCATCGAGGCAGGCGCGGACATCGTGGACTGCTGCATGAGTGCCCTCTCGGGCGGGACCTCGCAGCCGCCGGCCGAGACCATGGCCGCGGTGCTGCAGGAAACGGACTACGACAGTGGACTGGACCTGGAAAAGATGGCCGAAGTGAACAAGCACTTCGCGGCGATCCGGGGCAACTACGGCGAGTTCCTCACCGACGCGGACACCGAGCCCCGCGCGCTCATCTACCAGATCCCCGGTGGTATGCTCTCCAACCTCCGCTCGCAGCTCAATGGGCAGGGCATGGCCGACAAGTACCAGGAGGTACTCGAAGAGGTGCCGCGCGTCCGGGCCGAGATGGGCTACCCGCCGCTGGTCACCCCGATGAGCCAGATCGTGGGCACGCAGGCGGTCCTGAACGTGGCCACGGGGACCCGCTACGGCGTCAAGTCGAAGGAGATCCGCGACTACGTGCGTGGACTCTACGGCCGTCCGCCGGTACCCATCGATGAAGATGTCAAGAAGATGGTCATCGGCGACGAAGAGGTCATCACCGGTCGTCCCGCCGAGTTGTTGGAACCGCGCCTGGAGTCGGCAAAGGAAGAGATCGCGCAGTACATCCAGCAGCCCGAGGACGTCCTGTCCTACATCCTCTTCCCGCAACCGGCGCTGGAGTATTTCAAGCACCGCGAAGAGCACGGCATTCGCGTGCAGTAGTCCGGCATAATCCGAAGGCAAACAACGGGGCCCGCCGATCGGCGGGGCCC
>PUNF01000028.1 GCA_003552525.1 Clostridia bacterium
CCTCCATATCGGCACTGGCCCCTATCGAATCACCGATTTCCTGATGGGTCACCAGAAGAGACTAGACGAACGCGACATGCGCACCACACGAATCGTCGGCGCCGCCGCCACTTTGGCCGCAATCACCGGAACCCCACTCGCCGCGGGCATCCTTTCGGTGGAGATCTTGGATCGGGCCAGCATCGACTACCGGGAGCTCCCACCTGCGATTCTGGCCGCCACCGCGGGGACACTCTGCTTCCAATGGTTTACCGGTCGCACGCCGACCCTATTGCCCACCATTCCCTCTCCCGACTTGATCGGGATCCTCGCCGCAGTACTCACCGCCCTGGTGGCCGGTGTGGCTGGACTGGGACTGGTCCGACTCCTCCTCGCTATTCGTCGACTCTACCGCGGCTATGCGCCCCGCCCTCTCCCCATCATACTGGGCGCGACCGTAACCAGCCTTCTCGCGCTGGCGGTCGGAACAGAAATCCTTGGCTGGGGGGTTGTGGAGTCCCTAAACGGCTACGTATCCGCCGATCCGGTCGGCACGAGGGGATGGTTCCTCCTCGCCGGGAAGGTACTGGGTACCGCATCGACCGTTGGTACGGGTGGCAGTGGAGGTGTAGTAGGTCCTGCCCTGGTCATAGGGGTATTCGCCGGCAACGGTGTCGCCGCGACAATCGGTGCGTCCATCAGCGGTGCATCGGTAGCCGGCATGGCCGCCGCCCTGGCAGCCATCTCCAATGTTCCGATCGCGGCGGCAATCATGATGGTTGAGCTGTTCGGGGGATCCGCAACGATCTACGCGTGTATTGGGTCCGCCTTGGGATTCCAAATCGCGCGTTCTGCCGTGGCATACTTCAGCCTGGCGGAAAAGCAGTAGCGTCAATGCGATGCCCGCACACAGCCGATCGGATGATCATTTCGGGCACGAGCGATCGAGGGGAAGAGGCCTCGCCGCAAAACCTCCCATTCACCCGGCGCAGTTCGTTGCAGACTCCGGGGAATCACACCTCCCGGCCAGACCGGGTATTGCTCCATGCCTCACGCCGCCGGGAACGGGTCGATAAGCCTACCATGAGCAGTGCACGGGCTCCACGAGAAACGGTGGACGCCTGCGCAAAGGCCCCCGTCGTTACGCGCACGGGGGCCAAACAGCCAATCACAATCACGGGTTACAACGCAGCAGTTGCCGTGTTATCCCACGAAGATGGGACCTAGGACCAACGCAACCACGGCCATCAGCTTGATCAGGATATTGAGCGCGGGACCTGCCGTGTCCTTGAAGGGATCACCGACGGTATCCCCGACCACCGAGGCTGCATGTGTTTCGGTGCCCTTTCCTCCCAGCTCACCCGTCTCAATGTATTTTTTTGCGTTGTCCCAGGAAGCGCCCCCGGCGGTCATCATGATGGCCAGGGCGACACCCGATACCAGGGACCCGGCAAGCAGGCCTCCCAGCGCCTCGGGACCGAGCCAGAGACCGATTACCACGGGCGCCGCGACGGCCAGCAACCCCGGCAGCACCATCTCGCGCAAGGCCGCCCTGGTGCTAATATCCACGCAGCGCGCATAATCCGCACGTGCCTCACCTTCCATCAGGCCAGCGATCTCGCGGAACTGGCGACGCACCTCTTCCACCATGAGGAAGGTTGCCCGACCGACGGCCTGCATCGCCATGGAGGAGATGAGGAATGGCAACATGGCACCAAGAAACAAGCCTATGATGGTGTCAGCGCGGGTGATATCGATCGTCTCCAGGCCCACGGTCGTTGCGTAAGCGGAGAATAGCGCTAGCGCAGTCAGTGCCGCGGAGCCGACGGCAAAACCCTTGCCCATGGCGGCCGTCGTGTTTCCGAGGGCATCGAGGCCATCGGTCACCTCGCGAACACTGCTATCCATCCCGGACATCTCGGCTATTCCACCGGCATTATCGGCGATCGGCCCGTAGGCATCGACGGAAAGCGTTACGCCCAGGGTGGCCAGCATCCCCACAGCTGCCAGGGAAATACCGTACAAACCGGCGAGTTGATGGGCCGCAAAAATGGCAGCGACGATCGTTACGATGGGAAGAGCCGTAGCCTGCATGCCTACCGCAAGACCGGTGATGATATTCGTCGCCGCACCCGTCTGAGAAGCCTCCGCAATCTGCACGACCGGGGGACCAGAAGTATAGTACTCCGTGACCCCGCCGATGATGACACCCGCCAGAAGGCCGGCGGCCGTCGCGAAGAAGGGTCCAAGTTCGCCCAGTTGCGTATTAATAATAAAGAAGAAGCCGATGAGGGCCAGAATCCCGGCGAAGTATGTTCCATTCCGCAGTGCGGCCGCCGGATTGGCGCCACCCTTTAGCCGGACGTAGGCGGCCCCCGCCAGCGAGGCAATCAGTCCAGCGGAAACCAGGTATAGTGGCAAGGTGACGCCGATAGTTCCATAGGTGGTCAGTCCAATGGCCATGCTGGCGATGATGGATCCCACGTATGACTCGAATAGGTCGGCTCCCATGCCGGCCGTATCCCCCACGTTATCACCCACATTGTCCGCGATCGCGGCGGGGTTGCGTGGATCATCTTCGGGTATGCCGGCTTCGACTTTTCCTACCAAATCCGCCCCCACGTCGGCCGCCTTGGTGTAAATGCCACCACCAACGCGCGCAAATAGTGCGATCGAGCTGGCGCCGAGGGCAAAACCATTTATGATGCCGGGATCCCCAAAGATCCAGTACAGGATGCCAAGGCCCAAAAGCCCAAGTGACGCGACGGTTATCCCCATGACAGCCCCGCCGGAAAAGGCAATACCGAGTGCTTGGCCCTGCGATTCACTGGCAGCCTGGGCCGTGCGCACATTGGCAGACGTAGCCGCCTTCATACCCACGTACCCCGCGGTGGCGGAAAACACGGCTCCGAGGATGAATGCCGCGGCAGTCTCTGGCGCAATCTGCCAGGCCAGTAGTATCGCTACCACCACGACAAATACCGCGAGGGTGCGGTACTCCGTGTGCAAGAAAGTCATCGCACCTTCGTGGATCGCATCGGCAATGTCACGCATCTTTTCGTTGCCTGCCGGTGCCTGGGAAACATTGCGCGCGAGCGCGTAGGCGACGGCGAGCCCTACAATGCCCACCAGTAGCGGTGTGATCGTTGCAAGTTCCATTCCTCTGCATCCCCCTATTCGATTGCTTCCCTATACCCGAATACGATTGCCCCGTCGGCCCGTTCAACCTCTCTGGCGTAATACCCGGTAGAAGCGAAGCACCAAGAATCCTGTCGGCCATCGTACGTGTTTCGGCGAGAGTTATGATCCTTTCCTCGTAACCGGAGAATAATGCGAAGACCTCTTCGCGAGACTACAATCCCGTGCGACGAATGCGCGGTAACGCACCGGGCACCTCCGGGCTCAGCACCTCGGCGCCCCGCTTCTACCATCGCAACCGCATCGGTCCCACGCATGCGCTTCCACCGGCAAAGCCCAGTGTGGTGCGGGAAAAGTGGCACCCTGGTCAAAAATTCGACGCGCGTTTCTAAAGGCTTAAACACCACGACCGACTATATGTTTCCAGATTCGCACTGTCAATGTTCTCAGAAATGCTCGGGAAGAAAGCCCACGCCCCTCGGCATGAGCGCATCGAACAGGATCGCCGCACTATCGTCGGCGATCGAAAGCGCACCGAATCGGCTGAGTTCCTCGACCGAGCGGTAGCCCACGAAGAGCTGAGAGAAAGCATGGATATCCATCGATACACCGGGATCCTTGTTCGTCCGCGATACCCGCACCTCACCATCGGCCGCCGTGACGGCGTAGTTTCCGGCCGCTGCAGGCCAGAATGAGTCGGCGATGCCAAACACGGCGTCTCCTTCCAGATCACCGGCCCGCAGTACTTGGAGGGCTGCCGCTGGATCCATGACCCGCGTCATCACGCCCGATACACGTCCCGTTTTGCCCGAAGACAGGAGGTCAAACAAGGGATCAGACATCGGGACGTTTAACCGAAACCTATTCACCTGGGAATCGTGGTTGGCCAGGAACAACAGGAGCTGCCAGTAGGCATCGACGTCGCGATACGCGAAATCACGAACGATCATATCCCTGTCCCAATCGCCACGATCCTTTATGGTGTATGCCAGATATCCAACCGGTCGGCCGGAGATATCCCGCGCCATGTATACAAAGGGCGCCTTCTCCCATCCAACAAATGTTTGTGTTCGCCACGTCTCGAGGTCTCGATCGATGCTGAGGCTGAAGGGTTCGATCCATTCCGCGCGCACGGACTGCAGCTGCGCGATGTCCTCCAAGATTGCGGGCGTAAAGCGTGCGTTCTGTTGAAGGCCACGGGTGAGCCTTCGGATTTCGGTAGTATCGATGTTGATATGCGTGGATTCAGCGCTGACAGCCCATCCGAAGCGCCGATAGAACGCCCGGGAAAAGGGCCAAAGCCCGGTGAAGAAGAGGCCTTTGTCGCGAAACACATCGAGAAATCGATGCAACATATCGGCTACATACCCTTGGCGTCGATACTCCGGTAGCGTGCTCACCTCACTGATGCCCCCCATGGCGACGGGCCACCCGCGGACCCTTACGTCGAAGGGGATGTACGCACAGGTAGAGACCATGGTGCCATCCACGAAATAGCCGAAGGGCACCATGGTCTTTGATAAGGCATCCCGCTCTCTGCGGTTCCTATCCCATTCAGAAAACTCTTTGTCCAGCCCAAAGGCATAATGGATAAACTCGTAAAACCGCGTCATCTCGTCAGCCCGTAGCGGCCGGAGTTCTACATCTTCAGCCATCTCAAATCCCTCCTCATGGCGCCACACTTAATCGTATAGGAGTGTATACGGCTTCGTAAACGCACAAATGGCGGTTCTTCTCCGTTCGAAAGTGCAAACGTGACCCTTGTGCGCTCCATGAAACGGTCGTACTGCGAGCAGGGTCGGCCACTCGAGCGATGAATATAACCAGTAAAGGAGGTGTGACCGGTGGATCTTGTCCAATTTTGCCAAAAGCGAGGCTACAGCATCCTGGAGCAGTATTCCAGCAAGAAGAACCGGGTAGCCCTCGTCGCGGACGGAAATACACATTACGTCATCAAGGACTTCCTCAGTCCCGAGGGATTCCGCGCACAGCACGAGCGACAGGGTTTGATAATGGCCCATGGAACCGGGGCCCGCTGCCCTTCCGTGCGCGGCATCCACTACCACCGCATCCTCGTCCTCGAACACCTCCCGGGGGAAAACCTGGCCGATCAGCCCCCCCAGACGTGGGCGCGCATGGGCCCACTATTGGGAGAATGGTTTGCGCGTTTGCACGCCATGGTCCCAGCCTCGGGGACCGGGGTTTTGCTTCGCGGTGACTGCACGCTAAGAAACTTCCTCCTCTTATCGGACAGTAGTATGGCGGGTGTCGATTTCGAAGAATGGACGTGGGGAAACCCCACCCGGGACATCGCCGAGACGGTTGCGTCGGCACTGACCATGCAACCGAGCTTCACTGATGAAGCGATCGCGATGGCACGTTCACTCTATCGGGAATATGTTCGCTACCGCAGGGATCCGGGTGCGTTGCACCTTC
This sequence comes from Clostridia bacterium, assembly GCA_003552525.1. Classification (GTDB taxonomy): domain Bacteria; phylum Bacillota; class Sulfobacillia; order SLMV01; family SLMV01; genus CSSED11-154. The sequence goes on from PUNF01000028.1 coordinate 5,554, forward strand.
AGCGAGAAGTATACGAAGCACTCGAGAGAATCGCTGCCCGGCGACCCGCGCACACCGATACAATCCGGGCCGGAACCCATGCGCTTATGGCCAAGCACCTACCCTTTCTCCGCTAGCGGCGATCCCGGTCCCCGATGGCAGCCCACCTCGGGCATTCCAAAATGCCGGAGACTACCGGCTATTGCGACCGACCTCTGGCGGATATCGGCCATACGTCAATCACCGTATCGCCCCGGCAGATATAGAGGTTGTGAAATAGGTTCACCGTGGTACAACAGTGCCCTACCACGGCTTTCAAGCGATCGCCAACCGTGATCTGTCGTGCATCTTGAGAATCGAGGGTGAGCTGGGTATGTTCCTCCGAGAGGTGGACGATGGACACACCGCCCGGATCAACGATGCGTGGAGGAACCTGGTCGACGGTCGCGGTCTTCAAACCCATGTCCGCGACCACGAGTCCGGGCTCGTGCCGCGCCGTCACCGTAGTGATCAAGTGTAACGCCGGAGCAAAATCCGGAACCGTTTCGAGGTAGTTCGCATCCATGAAGACGTAGGAGCCCGCCTCCACCTCCGTGACCCCGGGGTAGTTCCCGGTCACGGTATAGGTTCCTGTGCTACCTGCACTCACGATGGGCACCTCAATACCCGCAGCACGGACACGGTCCACCACCTCCATCATACGATCCATCGCCGCTTCCACCACACGCGCCCGCGCCCGTGGCTCCTTCTCGCGAAGGGCATGTCCCTCGTACGCAATGATTCCCTCGAAACGAAGCCAAGGGCTGTCGCATAACATCCGCGCAAGGTTCAGCGCTTCCCGTGCGGTCCGGGTACCTCCCCGGCGCAATCCCGCGTCTACTTCAACAACTGCGGACAGCGGAATCTGCCAATCCCGCGCGGCTGCCTCGAGCTCCTCAACGCGTTCACGAGCGTCCACCGCGGGCATCACGCAGGCCCCAGTATGCCGTACCAGTCGAGCCAAGCGATCCGAGGCCCGCGGGCCCACCAGCTGATTCGCCAAGAGGATGCTCTTGATCCCCGCGGTCGCCATCACTTCCGCCTCGCCAAGCTTGGCGCAGGTGACTCCGATTGCACCGGCGGCAATCTGTAGGGCTGCTACCTGGGGACATTTGTGGGTCTTCGCATGAGGACGCAGATCCGCTTCGCGATGGGCAAAATATTCGGCCATCTGGTTGATATTGGCCACCAACTGATCATAGTCCACGACCAAAGCGGGCGTATCGAGTTCATGCACTTGACGGCCTAGGTACGATCGCTCAACAGGGTACATGTCATCGCCCTCTCCACATCACTACATCGTCTTGAGGTCCAAGACAATCTCTACGCCGGCCACGAGGGACTGGACGACGGGGCACTCCCGGTCGGTGAGCTGAAGAATCTCGTCCAGTTCTTCGTCACTGACCTCCGGCGCAATGACCTCGAAGATCACAAGGATATGTTCGAATACCTCGGGAATGCCTGAAGCCCGCCTGGCCGTCACCTCAATGTTGATGGCTTCAATATCAATACCTCGCTCGGCCGCGACGCGCAGGAAGGTTTTCGCTGCACACCCTGCAATACCCGCGAGCAAGTATTCGGTCGGCCGAGGATCGCCCTCGCCCATCCCGATGCGTTCACCACCGCTCGTCTCCGCCTCGATATCTCGCTCGCCAACCCATATCGCCCGAAGGCTCATGACTTCTCCAGACATACCCTATCGCCCCCCTCTGTAGTAGCGACATCCATAACGCCCGATGAATCCTTTTCCACTCGTATGCATCAATCCATTCGCACAAGGTTGTTCCATCCCCTGCCTAACCCATCGGCGACATTGTCGTGCGGAGGGGGCGCGTACTGCCGACGCAGGCTTCCCGTCGGGTACTCTCGATGCATCATTCAGGTCATCCTGCCTATTGCGGTATCCTGCAGATGAGAAGTGATTTTTCAAGGGCCCGGGGATAACTCGCGATGCGCGAGTGAAGGCGTCGCATACCAGGCGGAGGTGTAGCCAATGCCAGGGTTTCTGCGCTTGAAACTGGCGAACTCGGTGGTGGTGGTCTTCGCCCCCTTGGAGGGTCCTTCCACTTGGGAGGGTCCTTCCACATAGAAAGCGCTGCGAGGGTTTTGGTCGCCAAAGAGGTGTTCATTGAGATGCGCCGCCTCGGATCCGCTACGGGAGTTCGCGCTCCATCGAAGGCTGTCTGGCTTTAGCATGCCCAACTCCAAAAGCCCGCCACGGGGATCACCCGTTACGCTTCACTTCGAAAGGGGAAGTGTCTTATTTCCCCGTCGATGGTATCCGGGCATGAATCCTTATCTCCTACGCCTATCGATCCTGGCCATGCTTGAGCGGTTTCTTTCGGAAAGGCTCAGTATGCGAGCAAGAAGCGACCAACACCAACCGCCGTTTACCCGCGATACCGCATCCTGCGTATCGGCGTCCCCAGCCCATGAACGAAATAGCCGTCCAAGCACGCAAGCGCATGTCTATCATCGTTTGCCGTCAATGCGCGATCCGCGCGAAGGTGGGTGAGATGAAGCGGGCGCGCGGCACCTTCGTAGGCTCGTGCTTGAAGAGTCATGGCGAGACCCAATGTGGCATGTGTGGAGTGTCCACTTTGGCTCGAGATGGGTCCAAGAGGACGCATCTCGCGAGGCATCTTTCCGTATAGTTCGCAAATCGAGACATTCCCTTGACACCCTTCGGGAAGCTGATAGGGTTTGGGTACGGAGAGTGGTCGCAGGTGCGGCCACGAGCAGGAAGGGAGGCCGAGTCGCGATGCTTATCGCCGACTTAGCCCTGGTCTTTGTAGTAGGGTTCTTGGTTTACGCAAGCTTGATCGGTGCGTTCGGATTCTTCAACTCAGGCAAAAGGATCCGGGAACACCACCCCGAGAGCCGGTTTGCCGTACTAATACCGGCGCATAATGAGGAGATGGTAATCGAACCACTCCTGGAAAGTCTCGAGAATCAGGATTACCCACGTACACTATATGACGTGTACGTGATCGCGGATAATTGCACAGATGATACCGCGCGGCGCGCCCGCGCTGCCGGGGTAAAGGTCATGGAACGCTTCTCTGACCACAAGCGCGGCAAGGGACATGCGCTGCGGTATGGCCTGCGTCGGCTCGGCATGTTGGATCCGTCGAAGGGGAACCAATACGATGCCGTCGCCGTCTTCGACGCAGATAACCTCGTCGATTCGGGGTTCCTTAAAGTCATGAACAATCGTTTGGCCGCCGGGGAACACCTGATACAGAGCTTCCTCGATAGCAAGAATCCCACGGACAGTTGGATCGCTTCGGGATATAGCCTGATGTTCTGGCTCAACTGCCGCTTCATGATGCTATCTCGCTATAACCTCGGGTTCAGCGCCGCATTCATGGGAACCGGCATGTGTATCTCGACTCAGGCGCTCGCCGACGTCGGCTGGAACGTCGAAACGCTGACGGAAGACCTGGAATACTCGGCCCAGGCCATGCTCCACGGGTATCCGACCCGCTACGCCCACGAAACACGTGTATATGACGAAAAACCACTTACCTTCACGGCATCAGTACGCCAACGCCTTCGATGGGCCCGTGGACAGTTCCACGTCGCGTTTCTCTATCTCATTCCGCTAGTCCGAAGTGGCCTTCGGAAGCGCTGCCCCGTCCGCTTTGAGGCGGGAGCGCGCCTTTGCCAGCTGTTCATTATCTTGGCCGCATCCCCCGTTTTCACCATTCACAACGCCCTCGGAAACGGCGAAAGCTGGGGCATGGGTGGGGCTCTGGTGGAAGCCATACCGATGTTTCCAAGCATCCTCATGATCGTGCCTTATTCCATCATGGTGTTTGCCGCGATCATGGACAAGCATCCGGCGGAGGCATACATTTATGCGCCCGCATACCCGCTGTTTACCTTCTCCTGGTTATTTATCATGGGAGCTGGACTCCTGACTTTCCAAAACAAGAAGTGGATGCCAACCGAACACCGCCGCGCCCTAGATATCGCGGGCGTGAAGACACGACCGGCTCCCGGCTCAATCTCCATCCGAGACCTCACGCCCCACCACGAGACCCGGATTGCCATGGCCGGTGGATTCTCGGGTAACAACTGGAACTAAGAGGCCCGCGATGAAGACCGGGCCAATGGCTTACACGAGGGGGTGGGGGCGCGATCGCGCCCCCACCCCCCCTCGTCTATAACGCGTGCTGAACAAACCGTCCCCCAGGTTGTGCGAATCGGCGTCAGCCCTGATCCTTTTCTTCCATCTCTGCTATTCTACGTTCCAGATCGCAAATGCGACGGCGCAGGGCGGCAACCTCTTCCTCATCCTGGTCGCGAACGGGAGTCTCTTCACCCGTCGACATCCCGGGGCGATTCTCTTCTTCTACGGCGCTCTCGACACCGACGCTGGCATTGGGGGCATCGTTTGCACTCTCGTCGATTTCATGCGAGGCCGGGCGGCGATCACGCAGCAGAAGAATCAACACCAGGATCACCAGCGCATAACCCGCGAGGCGCAACAACACCGGCGTCAGAAAGAGGAAGGGTAGCGAGGGAAACCCATGCCAACCGAACGCGCGGAACAGGTCGCGTATCGCATCGAAGACCGTCGGCCGAAGATGTCCCACTGCCACCTGGAGCATGGTCATTGCCAGCACTATCGCCGGCGCTAGATCGTAAAGCACATTCTTCACCGTATTATCCCTCCCGGGCACGTACTCCGAACTCATTCCAAATACCCTTAGGGTATTCGACCAATACCCCCTTCTTTCCTCGGCAAATTTACGGGAGAGGTTTCGACGAACTCGCGCGCGAAAATAGGTGATAGCGGTATAGCGATTCGTATTAAGATTACAATCCGGAGGGATAAACGTGAACGCTGAGACCATTCGCTCCATGATATCGGATTTCATCGCCGAGGATCCGGGGAACTCGATACCGAGCGGGCCTCGCATATTCGATGCTCCCCTCGTCGGTTTCGCGGATGCAAGCGATCCCATATTCGACACCTTTCGCAAACCGGGAATCGTCGCTCCCTGGCATCGGCATCCAAGGAACTGGCTGCCATCCGCGCGCAGTGTAATCGCCTACTTTCTCCCGATCACCGACGCCATCCTGGATACGAATATCCCGGGCAGCAAGCCCTCTCGAGAGTGGATGTTCGCACGCTTTTGGGGCGAAGCGGTAAACGAGAGGCTTCGGCGCATTCTCGTACACCGCTTAGAAGATGGCGGGCATCAGGCGATTGCACCGCTACTCTCTCCTCTTTACCGGGTTGAGGACATGAATGCCAACTGGTCCGAGCGCCATGCCGCCTTCGCGGCCGGGCTGGGTTCTTTCGGCCTCAATCGCGGACTGATCACAAAACGCGGATCTGCCGGGCGCTTTGGAAGCGTGATCACGTCACTCCCGTTACCCGCCACATCACGAACGCAGGATCCGTTCTCAGCCTGCCCGAATCTTACGGGAGGAAGCTGCGGAGCCTGCATCGATCGATGCCCCGTCGGGGCAATATCCTCCGATGGGAAAGACCGAGACAGATGCCGGGAATACCTACAGGAACAACAGGGGCCGTCCGTTCGCGGCGAGTGGGGTTTCCCTTATTCACCCTGCGGAAAGTGTTACGTGGCAACCCCATGCAGCCAGGGGCTCTCCTGCGGGTAATCGGCAAACAAGTTCCGTGAAAGCCCGCGACGCAACAATGATCTCTGCTATTTCGGGGGTGGATCTAAATGGACAGAATCACCGTTACGCCCGATCGATGCACCGGATGTCGCGCCTGTGAGATGGCATGCTCTTTTCATCACACCGATTCGTTCAGTCCCGAACGCTCTCGGATCCGCGTGACAAAGGACGAGTTTCGGGGTATCGATGTACCCACACTCTGTCGTCAATGCGTGCGACCACCGTGCGTGAAATGGTGTCCGGCAGATGCCCTGCGACAAAGCCCCACGGGAATCGTGGAGGTCGATGCAGACCGGTGCTACGGTTGTGGCATCTGTGTGGAGGTTTGCCCCTACCACGCCGTGAATATGGACCGACTCCGAGGACTTCCCCTGATCTGCAATACGTGCGGGGGGAACCCGGCATGTGTGGGCCGGTGTGCCACGCAGGCACTGCGCTTCGAGCATCCCGAGCGCGCCCAGGCTCGCCGTCGACAACTGCTGAGCGTCATGCGCGCCAAGGGGGTCGATGACGATGAATAATCGCGGTGCCGGTCGCCTATTGCGGATTAACCTCACGCTGGGAGAACATCGGGAAGAGGAAATCGCCCCAGGCATCATGCGAAAATTCCTGGGCTCAAGAGGCCTTAACATGTACCGCATTTTTCGCGAGATCCCGGCGGGCACCGACCCTATGGGACCTGCCAACAAGCTGGTCTTCGGGTGCGGACCCCTAAACGGCACACTGTTTCCGGGGAGTCGGTACAATGTCAGTGCCCGCTCTCCGCAGACAGGGCTCGTCGGTGACTCGAATGCCGGTGGCTTCTTCGGCGCCGAAATGCGCTTCGCCGTCTGGGACCAGATCATCCTCGAGGGCAAGGCTTCCGAGCCGGTATACGTGTTCGTCGAAGATGATCGGGTGCAGATACGATCCGCAGAACACCTGTGGGGTTTAGATACGTATGACACACAACGACGCATCGTTGAGGAGATCGGGGATCCGGATGTGCAGGTAGCAAGCATCGGTCCTGCAGCGGAGCGGGGCGTTCGCTTTGCCGGCATATTCAACAACTTGGTACGGGCTGCCGCCCGAACGGGCATGGGGACAGTGATGGGCGCCAAAAACGTGAAGGCTCTGGCGATACGGGGACATCAACCCGTCGTGCCAGCCGATCCGAAACGGTTCCGGACCCTCATGCAAGAGGTCGACCGATACATCTACGATCATCCGGAGTATGAATCTCGTCGCCTACTCGGCACGACGCGACTCCTGACTTCCCTCAATGCCATGGGCATCCTGGTCACACGCCATCACACCACCGGTCATTTTTCGGCAGCGGAACGGGTCAGCGGTGAGCGGCTTGCGCGCGAATTCAACACCAAGAACCGCGCATGCGCTGCGTGCACTGCTCCATGTAGTCGCCGTTATGTCATACCAGGAGGCGAGTACGCCGGGTTGCGTTCGGAGGGGCCCGAGTTCGAACCCCTCGGAGCCTTCACTTCGAGAGTCATGAACGACGATCTCCCCCTTGCCCTGGAAGCGATCGATCGCTGTAACCGATACGGCATGGACGCACTCGCGGTGGGAGAGGCCATCAGCATGATGATGGAACTCAATGAGCGCGGGATCTTCACTTCCGAAGAGGCAGGACTGGACCTCACCTGGGGCAACGGCGACACCATCCTCTCACTGGTGGACGATATCGCCTCACGAGAAAACCTCGGCGCACTTCTTTCGGAGGGGGCCGCCAGGGCAGCCGCAAAAATTGGACGGGGTGCAGAAGCGTACGCCATGCATATCAAGGGCCTCGAATTGATTCAGGCGGACCCCCGTGGGCTGAAAGGATATGGCCTGGGATTCTGCGTAGCAAGTCGCGGTGGAGATCACCTGCGCGCCGAACCCTTCTTCGAATTGAGCGAGGATGCGGCCGAAGGGAAACGCCGCTTCGGTACGGAAAAGGCCGCGTTCCCCGGGGAATTCGAGGGAAAGGGACGACTCGTCCGCTACTTTGAAAACTGGTGTGCCGTGATCGACAGCCTGAACGTCTGCAAGAACACGGCTGTCTGCATGGAAGCACTACCCTTTGCGCAAGCGGCCAAACTCGTGAATGCGGTGCGCGGGTGGGATATGACAGCAGACGAAATGGAACTGGTGGGAGAACGCATCATCCATATCGAGCGGGCTTTCTGTATGCGCGAGGGAATTGACCGCAGCCATGACCGTCCACCACGGCGTTTCCTGGAAGAACCCTTGCCGGATGAGTGCGGCCCATCGGCCGGGCTTATCTTCGAACTGGAGCCCATGCTGGATGAATACTACTCGGCCCGGCAATGGGATATAGAGTCGGGATGGCCCACACGCGCCCGGTTTATGGCGCTCGGGCTGGAGGAAATCGCTGCGGACCTCGATGCCGTGGGTCTCAATCTACCCCGGGAGGACACGAAGACCGATGCCTGAAATGATCGCCGTCCACGTTCGCCTGATGGGTTTCCCTGCATATCGTGCCCGCACCGATCGAATACGACTCGAGTTCCCCGGGTGTCCTGCCCCCACGGTAGGTAAAGTGATAACGGATATCGAAGAAGTGATCGCTGCGCCCATACGCGGTAATGATGCCGCGGACGGTCCTCTGCGTCTTCCGCAGTACCTCGTTCTCCTGCGAAGGGGAGAGGGCACGCGTAGCATCGCTTCCATGGAAGGTGGAGACACCGTCATCGAAGACGGCGACGAATTGACCCTGGTCCACCGTTTTACGGGCGGCTAAGCCCGAGGCCACCGCCCGATGGAGGAGGTATCGACGTGTTGCAGACAAGGAATCTGGCTATCTTCCTGGCGGGGCTACTCTTATTCTCGGGAGCCTTCGGATCGGGAGTAATTGCGGCTGTGGACAACGGTGCTACGATCGTTCAATCTCCTTTCACTGACCTACCCGACGATCACGAAGCGGTACAATCTTTTGCGTTTTTGCGCGCCCTGGGTATTTTTGAAGGCTACGGGGACGGTCGAGTGGGCCCCCGGCATACCCTGACGAGGGCAGAGTTCGCGAAGATCGCCGTTACCCTCCGGGATCAGCAGCGTCTGGCAGACGCACTCCAGGCCAGGGAACCGCGCTTTCGCGATGCAGCCGAGATCCCCGGATGGAGCCGCGGATGGATCAATGCTGCCTATGACCTCGGCCTCGTGGTAGGGCGCCCGGATGGCCGCTTCGATCCAAACGCTCCAGTAACATATGCGGAGGCCGTCACCATGCTACTTCGGGGAGAAGGGTACGGTGGATTCATCAGTCCCTGGCCTACCGGGGCGCTGGAGAAGGCCGATGAAGTCGGACTCACCCGGGATCTGCCCCGGGTCATGGATACGAACCCCCACGCCCCCCTGACGCGTGATCGGATGGCGCAAATCACGGCAAGGGCCTTCGAGGTCCCCCCACCCCTCGCGAGCGCACAGGGCGCCCCGGATGAGGATGCCGAAACGAGGAGAGAGGCGCTGGTACAAACCGGTACGATCGACATGGTGGGAGCGGATTACGTCGTCCTCGATGAAGAAACTCTCGACCTGGCGGAGGTCGTCACGCTCTTCGGGGCCCACCACCTCAGCGAGATCGTGGGAGTCCGCGTGGAGATCGTGCTTGATTCCGCCGGTGCTGCGGCCTATATCGCCACCGATCCCCGATATCGCGTCGAAGATGTATTCGTCGAATGGACTGAGGACGCGCATATTCTCCTAGGAGACGGGCGAGCACTGGTTCCAATCCCGGATCGAGAACTCACCATAGCCATCAACGGTGGCACCCGCCGCGGATTAACGGATCCCGACATCCGGGATTACGCTGCGCTGAAAGCCCTCCTGCAAGAAGGGGATTCGCTCCGACTCGCGCTCGATGATCGCGGACGGGTGGAGCACGTTGATGCCTATCGGGATACGCACGTGGATGGTGTGCTTGACGGGATCACCCCGGCGTTTGCGGATGACCGTGGGGGTAGTATCAACCTGCTCGATTCCGAGGGCAATCGCTACACGTACGCCGTGAGCGAGCAAACCAAGGTGACCCTCGATGGTGTGTTGGTCAACCTCCAAAGGGTTGAAGCATTGATCTACGACATCTTTAACGCGCCCCTGATCGCGACCGTGCGCGCCGAGGACGATTGCAAGGAAGGCGGCCTGGATGTTCAACTACATAGGCTGTCGATAATCTCCGACAACACTGTGTCCGGTCGGATCGATACGATTGACTCCGATGATGACGGGGATTACGTAATAATCGGAGGTTTGCGCTACTACTATGATCCCGGTCACCTCACCGGGGGGGCCCGTGAGGACTTCAATGTAGGCGATTCCGTCACGTTCCTGCTGGGATCGGACGACGTCGCGCGCGTAATCCTCGAGGGCCCCTAGAAGACCGGGGTATGCCACTTTCTCCGACGATCAAGGGAAATCGGGCAATCACACAAGAGGGCGGGGATTTCCCCGCCCTCGCCGAGGAGGAATCATCGTGCAGACGCTTGCGGACAAGGTAGCAGTGATCACCGGTGCGAGTCGCGGCCTGGGTTATGCCGTGGCCCAGGAATTGGCCGATGCCGGTGCAGTCGTGGTACTGGTCTCTCGAGACGAGGAGGCGCTGGAGACGGCGGCTACAAACATTCGCTCTGCCGGTGGAAAGGTTCACCACATCGCTTGCGACGTGGCGGACTGGAGTGCCGTGGAAGAACTCGCCATGGAGTTGGAACAGGTCCTAGGCCGATGCGACCTTTTGATCAATAACGCAGGGATTCCGGCGCCGACGAGTATGGATGAGACATCTCCGGAGGATTGGAACCGGGTACTCGGTGTGAATCTGACGGGCGCCTTCAACATGACTCGTGCCCTATGGCATCTACTGAAGCTGGGAGAGTCGGGATACGTCATCAACATCTCCGGGGGTGCCGGCAAGCGCGGTGGTGGTAGCCCCGGATACGGAAGTACGA
>PUNF01000045.1 GCA_003552525.1 Clostridia bacterium
ATCCTTCTACCTCGAACCGACGCTGAAGCGGCCGAGACTGTGGTGCGGCGGATAAATGCCGCCGTCAAAGGTTCCAACGGAGCGAACCCTTCCATTCCCCTCAACATATCGATGGGTGTCGCCACTTCACGCAATTCCAAGGTCGGGCTATCCGACACCTTGGTGGAGTCCGACGCCCGGATGTATCACGAGAAGTTGAATCACGACCAAGGAGGCGGCATAATCCAAACCATCATGGCAGTCTTGGCGGAGAAGGATTACGTCGCCACAGGACACGCGGACAGATTGGAAAATCTATCGCATCTTGTGGGAATGGAACTGGGTTTGTCCTCGTATCAATACGCGAACCTGTCACTTCTTTCGCGTGTCCACGACTTGGGCAAAGCCGGAATCCCCGATAGCATCCTGAATAAGCCCGGCCCCCTCACGCCCGAGGAGTGGCTGACTATGCAACAGCATCCTTGGGTGGGATTTCGGATAGCCTCCTCGTCTCGATACCTGGCTCATATTGCCGATTTGATACTCCAACACCACGAATACTGGGATGGCTCAGGCTATCCCTTAGGAATATCGGGACGCGATATCCCCATGGAGTGCCGGATAATTGCTGTGGTGGACGCCTACGATGCCATGACCAACGATCGGCCGTATCATTCCGCCATGATTCACGAAGAAGCCATGGCCGAGCTCCACGACAACGCGGGAGAGCAGTTCGATCCCGAGGTCGTTGAAATCTTCTCGAGGGTCATGGAGGGCCGCTGACATTGCACACATTGCCATGATTACCACGCTCGCCAAAGCCCTTTGACAGCTCTGTCCGTACCCAATGCGATAAGCTTATTTCGATGTAAGAACAGTGGGATAACCTGTACCGGGGCCTTTTCTCTTCGGACGAGATGGCAAGAAGGAGATGAGGAATGATGGCTAAAGAGAAAGGGAGCACAGACCAAGGGAGGATCCCTAGGGAAGAGGAGCATACGAACACTCCCGAGACGGTGTCACCTGAGAAGGGATTTCCTATAGTCGGCATCGGGGCGTCCGCCGGAGGATTGGAAGCTCTTGAACTCTTCCTTGAAAGCGTCCCACAGGGTGCGGGCATGGCTTTCGTTATCGTGCAGCACCTAGACCCGACTCGCAAAGGATACCTAGTAGAGTTGCTCAATCGCAGGACCGACATGGAGGTCTCGGAGGTTGAAGACAAGACCCGTGTCCGCCCAAACTCCGTGTACATAATTCCTCCGAACAAGGATCTGTCCCTCTTTCACGGGATGCTACATCTTTTCGAACCGGCGGCGCCACGCGGCCTACGACTACCCGTCGATTTCTTCTTCAAATCCTTGGCGGACGATATGCAGGAACGAGCGATCGGGGTCATCCTATCGGGTATGGGTAGCGATGGGACCTTCGGTCTCAAGTCCATCAAGGAAAGAGGAGGAGTAGTCCTCGCGCAAGAACCGGATCAGGCCAGATTCGACAGCATGCCCTCGAGCGCCATTTCCACGGGCCTCGTTGATATGGTGGCTCCGGCCGAAGAACTCCCCGCGAGAATCGCCGCCTACGTTGAACACGGAAACTCTAACGAGAAAGACCGAGGGCTGTCGGAACACGATAAGAAGGCCTTCGACAACATCATCATCCAGCTACGATCGGGACTAGGCCACGACTTCTCCTCCTACAGGAGGACTACTCTCTATCGCCGTGTGGAACGGCGCTTGGGGATCCATCAAATCGACGACCTCGCAACCTACGCCCGATTTCTGCAGAATAATCCCCAGGAGCTTCAGGTCCTTTTCAAGGAGCTATTGATCGGTGTCACCCGGTTCTTCCGCGACCCCGAGTCCTGGGAGAAGTTAGGGGAGCAAATCGCTTCGGCAATTTCTCGAGACAATGTCACCGGACAGCCGATGCGAGCATGGGTGGCCGGTTGCTCAACCGGCGAAGAAGCCTACTCGCTAGCCATCGTGTTCAAAGAAGCTCAGAGGAGCGTCGAGACCGGCGCGGATTTGTCGCTGCAAATCTTCGCGACCGATCTCGACAGCGATGCCGTCGATAAGGCTCGCCAGGGTCTTTATCCCACCAACATCGCTGCGGATGTATCCCCCGAACGACTCTCCCACTTTTTCACCGAAGAGGAGGGCGGATACCGGATACGCCAGGATATCCGCGATATGGTTGTTTTCGCCCCGCATAACCTGATTTCCGATCCTCCTTTCACCAATCTCGATATCCTCAGCTGTCGCAACCTGCTAATCTACCTGGACCCGGAATTGCAGAAGAAACTCCTGACACTCTTTCATTACAGTTTGAACCCGGGCGGATTGATCTTTCTGGGTGGAGCGGAATCCATCGGTAGCGCTACGGACCGGTTCGAACAGATAACGCCGACCGTCCCGCTCTACCGCCGCCTGCAAAGCCCCGTCAACAGGGATCTGATGGAATTTCCTTCCATTGGATTTCACCTTCCTGCGCATACCTCAAGATTCGCCAAGACCAAGCCGAAGGCGAACAGAGAACCCGCCAATCTAGAGGGTTCGGCCGATCAGTTGATCCTGAAGAAATATGCCCCCGCGGCCGTCTTGGTGAACGAGCAGGGAGATGTTCTCTATACGAGAGGTTCTATAGGGAAGTACCTGGAGCTGCCCGCCGGCAAAGCCAACTGGAACATTTTCGCCATGACTCACTCGGGAATGCGGTTCAATCTGAGCAAAGGGTTTGAGCAGGCAGTCCGCACAGAAGAAACCGTTTCACTCTCCAACGTTAACATCGAGACCGACAGGGGAGAATACACTGTAGATGTTACCATCGAGCCCCTGGCGAATGCAGAATCCCTGTCCGGCTCAATCATGATCATCTTCACGGACGTAAGGACCTCGGCCAAGTCGAGCGAAGCGCGCAAGAGCGATCTCGACCCCACTCGGGTGACCGATCTGGAATTTGAATTACAGCAATCCCGCCGGGAATTGCAAGAATTGCAAGATGAGATGCAATCCTACCAAGAAGAACTCCTATCCGCCTACGAGGAGCTACAATCGACGAACGAAGAGTTGCAGTCGACCAACGAGGAAATAACCACTTCGAGGGAAGAACTCCAATCCTTAAACGAGGAATTGACGAGCGTAAACTACGAGCTGCAAACAAAGGTAGACGGGTTATCTCGAGCGAACAACGATCTCAATAACCTCCTCGAGAGCACAGACATTGCCACGTTATTCTTAGATGGTGAGCTGCGTGTTCGGCTCTATACTTCCGAAACGGCCAAGATTATCAAGTTGATTCCCGGGGACGTCGGGCGTCCGATCACCGATATAGTCTCGGACTTGGTTTATCCGGACCTGGCGGACGATGCTCGAGATGTCCTGAAGACACTGGCATTCTCCGAACGGGAGATCCCAACCAACGACGGGCGTTTCTTCAAGGTGCGGATAATGCCCTACCGCACGCTGGACGACAAGATTGATGGCCTCGTAATTACGTTCGCGGACATCACCGCATCCAAGAAACTGGAAAAGGCGTTGCGGGAGGGCCAAACCAGCCTCGAAGACAGCATAGTCGCCAAGGACAAGGAACTGGACGGGGTTAGGGAACAACTGGAGTCTGAAACCCAAGAGAAGCGAGGGAAAAGGGCCGCCGATGAAGATACCGAGAATGGGAAATCGGGGAGGGCACCGGATGAAGAGGAAAGATGAGTCTTTAGAGGATCTTCGCCGCCGGGCAGAGAAACGACTGCAGGAAAGCCAGCGAGATCTGTCCGAATCATCCACTCCGGAG
>PUNF01000107.1 GCA_003552525.1 Clostridia bacterium
CCCGACTATTGCTGGGAGGATCCTTCGGCGCTCATGCGCGCCATTCGCTGATGCAGGGGGGATCACACTCGAAGTGGACCACGACGTGCGCACGCTTTGCTGCTCGGATATTCACGGGCATGCCCGGGCCTTTCGACGGGTACTGTCCGCCGCCGGTTGGCGACCCGGCCGGGATCGGCTGGTGCTCCTCGGGGACTACATCGATCGTGGCCCGTCGTCTTCGCAGGTGGTTGCCGAGGTGCGTACACTCCTTCGATGCCCCCGGGTAGTGGCGCTCCGGGGAAATCACGAGCAGATGCTGGCCGATTACGTCCGCGGGACCCTGGGCACCGCCCGGTACCTGGTCAACGGCGGCGGGGCCACCCTGAAGGATTACGGGGCGGACCGGGATCGACTCCACCGCGATGCCGCGTTCTTGGAGCGCCTCCCGCCCTATCACGAGACCGAAGAGTACATCTTCGTCCACGCGGGCCTGGAGCCGGGTATCCCCCTGGAGCAACAGGAGGTGGAGCGGATGCTCTGGATCCGGGGATCGTTCATCCGCGGATACCGGGGGAAGACGGTGGTCTTTGGCCATACCCCGACCCTCGGGATCAACGGGACCACCGAGGTCTACCGGGGCGAAGACAAGATCGGCATCGATACCGGCGTCGCCTACGGCGGCCTTTTGACCATGCTGGAGCTGCCCTCGGGACGAACCTACCAGTCGCCCGGGGACGATGTGGGGTGAACCAAGCGAGATGAGGATCGAAGCAGAAGAGGGTACGCGGGTGATCCTGGTGCGCCACGGGCGCACCGCCTGGAACGACGAGGGACGCCTGATGGGACGCGCCGACATCCCCCTCGATACCGTGGGCCTTGGGCAGGCGGAGGGCCTGGTCGATCGGGTACGCGCGCTGGCCCCCGCGGCGATTATCGCGAGCCCATTGACCCGCACGATGGCCACGGCACAGCCGCTGGCCGACGCCCTGGGCCTTGTGATCGAAACCGATTCGCGGTGGGTGGAGGTAGACGTCGGTGCATTGGAGGGGTTGACCTGGGCGGCCGTCGAGGCGGACTTTCCCGACTTCCATGCCCGCATGCACCGGGATCCCGGGGGCACGTCGCGGCCGTTTGGGGAATCGGATATCGAGGTGCGCGATCGGGCGGTCGCGGCCTTCGCGGATTGCATGGCGCGACACCCGGGGGAGTCCGTCGTGGTGGTCAGTCACGGGGGTACGATCCGCGCGGTATTGGCCTGGGCCCTGGGCGTGCCGCTGGGAGAGAAGTGGCGGTTGATCGTCGACAACGCATCCATGAGTGCCATCGAGATGACCCGGCGCGGGCTGGTGGTCCGGTTCGTGAACCATTCCGAGCGGTACTTCCGCGCGGGGAATGGCTAGCGGCGGATCATTGCGGATGTCTGGTGGTAGCTGTATAATCGCGGCGATCCCAATATTGTAGCGCGATGACGGGAAGCATCCGATGTGGATAGGTCCAGAGAGGCCGCGGCGGCTGCGAGCGGCTCCATCCGCACCGGTTATACATCCCCGAGGGATCTCGTCCAAAGCGATCGACGCCGGTAGACGAGGTCGGCGCCCCCGTTAACGGGCAGCGAGCGGTTCCCCGAAGGGGAGCAAGCAGGGTGGTACCGCGGTCAATCCGTCCCTGGGTTGGGGCGGTCTTTTTTTTGGAAGAGGTGGTTGATCTCGTGGAGAAAGTGCAAATCGAGAAGGAAGCGCGACGCCAGCTCGGTATCCTCATGTCCAATACCGAGGAAGTCGTGAGCGAAGAGGAGTTACTGGATAAGCTGCGGGTTTCGCTAACCGAGGACCGGCCGCTGCGGGTCAAGCTCGGACTCGATCCCTCGGCGCCCGATATTCACCTGGGCCACGCTGTCGTGCTCAGGAAGCTTCGCCAGTTCCAGGATCTCGGGCACCAGGTGATCGCCCTGATCGGGGATTTCACCGGCCGCGTGGGGGATCCCTCGGGCGTGTCCGAGACCCGCCGCCAGCTGACCGAAGAGGAGGTCATGGAGAATGCGCGCACCTACCAGGACCAGATGTTCAAGGTCCTGGACCCGGACAAGACGGTGCTGGACTTCAACTCGCGTTGGCTCAGCCCCATGTCTTTCGCCGACGTCGTCGAGCTGTCTTCACACATCACCGTCGCGCGCATGCTCGAGCGCAACGACTTCGCGGAGCGGCATTCCCGGGATCGTGCCATCTATGTACACGAGTTCTTCTATCCATTGATGCAGGGGTATGATTCCGTGGCCCTGGAGGCGGACGTGGAGCTCGGGGGAACCGATCAGAAGTTCAACCTCATCATGGCCCGGACGATACAGCGTGCCTACGACGTCGAGCCCGAGATCGCGATGTGCATGCCCATCATCGAGGGCACCGATGGGGTGCGCAAGATGTCGAAGAGCCTGGACAACTACATCGGCGTGACCGAATCGCCCCGGGAGATGTTCGGCAAGATCATGTCCCTGCCCGATGCACTGACTTGCCGCTACTTCCGCCTCCTGACCGACCGCACGCCCGAGGAAGTCGATGCGATGGAGGAGGCACTCGCCGCGGGTGAGATGCATCCCCGCGAGGCCAAGGAGCAGCTGGGTATCGCCATCGTGTCCGACTACCACGATGCGGAGGCGGCGGGGGCGGCGGCCGAGGACTTCCGGGCCGTCTTCTCCGGTGGGGCGACGCCCGAGGAGATGCCGGCACTCGATTGCCGGGAGTTGCTCGATGAAGACGGTACCGTCTGGATCGTGGGGATGATCGCGGCCGCCGGATTCGCCTCGAGCAACAGCGAGGCGAGGCGTCTCGTCGAGCAGGGTGCGGTGTCCATCGATGGTGCGCGCGTCGAGGATCCGACCGCACGGATCGCCCCGGAGGCCGGGCAGGTTCTGCGCGTCGGGCGCCGTCGCTTCTGTCGATTGCAGTGACGCGGGGCGGTGCCGGGTGCATATGGTCCATCGCGGTCGGGTATGGCATACTCTAGGTGGAATTTTGAGGCGGCGCCTTCGGGGAATCACTCCGCCTGGTGGCGGACCCCCGAGGGGAGGTGTACCAGATTCGCAGTCCCAAGAACCGCGAGGAGGTCGAAGTGGTGAGTAGGAATCGATCCGACGACATTCGCAAGATGGCCGAGGAACGGGCGGTGGATCAGCGTCCCCAGCACCTCGAGCGCTGGACGCGTCGCACCGTGCGGTGGATACGGGAGAGGGTCGGGGAGGCGGGCGCCCGCGGAACCGTATTGGGGTTGAGCGGCGGTCTGGATTCCGCCGTCGCGGCCGAGCTGTGCCGGAGGGCATTCCCCGAGGATTCACTGGCCATCATCATGCCCTGTCACTCCCTTGAGGAGGATTCCCGCGACGCGCGTTATGTTGGAGACGTCCTGGGGGTCGATTACGAGACGATCGTCCTCGACGACATCTTCGACACCATGACACGGATACTGCCATCGGGCGGCGAAGAAGAAGAGACGCTCGCGCGGGCGAACCTAAAACCCAGACTTCGCATGGCGACCCTCTACTACGTGGCCAACCTCCGCAATTACCTCGTGGTCGGTACGGGCAACCGCGCGGAGCTGCATCTTGGGTATTTCACCAAGTACGGTGATGGCGCGGCCGACATGCTACCCCTCGGCCGATTGACCAAGGCGCAGGTGCTTAAGGTAGGGGAGTACCTGGGCGTCCCCGACCGCATCCTCGAGCGGTCGCCATCGGCTGGCCTGTGGCCCGGGCAAACGGACGAAGGAGAGCTCGGGTTCACCTATGAACAGATC
>PUNF01000011.1 GCA_003552525.1 Clostridia bacterium
AGGCGCGCCAGGCCCGGTCTTCTCCGGACCAGGCGTTTCAAAAGGCCCCGCAAAGGCCACTCCACTCCACCGTACGGGCAGACGCTGAGACAGATGCCGCAGTCGCTTCCGACCCGCCGCCAGTAGCGGTAACAATCCTCGGGTACCACGCCCCACTTGGTAACACCACGCGTTTCCTGTCGTTCCCTGGAAATGGCACCGCCCGGGCAGTTGACGGCACACCTGCCGCAACGCGGACAAAACGTCTCCAGCCCGAAGGAGATAGGCGCATCCACCGGCAGGGGGGCATCGGTCGTCACGGCGCCCAGCCGAACACGTGGACCCCACTGCTCGGTGATCAGCAATCCCATCATCCCGATCTCGCCCAAGCCGGCTCGCGCGGCCAATTGGGGAAGCACCACAAGATAGTCCCCACTGCGGTGTACGCGGGCGTCGAACCCGTTGGAGAGAAGCACATCGGCCAGAGGTCGCCCGACGATTGCCGCGCTCAGGTAGGCCGAGGCAGATTCCACGGAGGCTTGCAGCTTGGGCGCCTGCCCGACGTACCGGGCATCCATCTCCACCGCGAAGACCACCGCATGCCGGTGGAAAATCGCGACCGGTTCCCCATATTCCCCGGCCCGCCCGGAGCGATGACTGTACACATCGCCGCTGCGCAGTTGCGTCATTCCCAGGGCCACGGCACCCATTCGCGCCGCCGCCGTCTCCAGCTGATCCCGTAGCGGGTTCCCCTTGTTCGGCATGCAGGGTCTCGGCGATGGTGGCGTGGTCGGAATCGCGCCCACCATCCGGAACAGCGAATCCAGCTGCGTCGCGGCCACGTCATCGTATGCGGGCGTCCCAGGGGATCCCATGGCCGGGAGATCGCGCGTGTGGGCGTCGCCCTCTTCACGCCCGGGATTTCGGCCATAATATTCTTCGTATTCTGCACGCCCGGGTACGTAATGCATGCGGGAAGGAACGAGGTCCCTTTCGTCCACCGGCGCCGGTGTCTCCGACGCCGCACTTGGAATCCGCAGGACTGGCCGGGCAAACCACGATGTAATCGCGGGGATCAGCAGCATCGCGAACCACATGGTACCCACCCCGAGGGCGAGGGGATTGGGCAAACCGTAGAGCAGGGCTCCGGATATCGCAGGAAGGAAGATGCTCGCGAGAAGCAGTCGTCTCCTGGGCCTAGACCGGGGATGTGCGCGAAGTGACCACGCGCCGAGAAGAAGCACGAGCGTCCAGCCCAACGCAAGGATACCCCCGACCACGACCATCGTCCACATCACGCTCCTCGTTCACCATTCTACCCTTTATGCGCCTTCCCGCGCGCCCGATACGTGCGGACCGGATGACCCATGGTCACAGCGCGGGTATCCCGGCCGGCGTTCCCATGCATCCCAAAGGCCGTGGCGCCACCGGGAAAAGATCGAATCCCGGTACGCCATGACAGATCTCGATCCGGGTGGCTGCGGGCACGGATGATGATGGGCTGCGACCGTTCGGGCGTGGAGGATGATCGATCGACTCCCCGGGCGCGATGCATCCTTCGCCTTCACGATCGCAGCCGGGTCAACACCGATTCGACATCGTCGGTCGGCCGCTCGCAGGCGAAGTCTCGGCAGACGTAAAACGTGGTTTCGTCCTCTCCGGCGTCCATAGCCGCGGTAAAGGGCGCGAGTGTTTCAATCCCCTCGTACCCATCGGCGTCCAGGCGATAGAGAAACGTCGTGTTCGGACAGAAGACCCGCGACAGGCATCGCAATCCTGATCGGAGCGTATCGGGATGCTTCCCGCTCGCGACCACCACTTGCCTGCCCGGTGATCGCATCGCCAGGGTCGCCGAGAGGGCCTGGGTGTACGCCGCGGGGTTCTCCTTTACTTCCCCCGAGAAACTGCCGAGGAGATCTTCCGCGCGCCGCGCGTACCCCACATCACCCGTGAGCCGCCCAAGTTGCATCAGGTTGGATGCCGATATCCCGTTTCCCGACGGCAGCGCGCCATCGTGAATCGCCTTGGGGCGGGCCAGAAGCGTTTCGGCATCAAGTCCATAGAAGAAATACCCACCGTGTGCTTCATCCCAGAACAACGCGTCCTGGTCCTCCTGCAGCTCGATCGCCCTTTGCAGCCAGATCGGCTTCATCTCCGCATCATAGAGTGCGAGCATGGACTGAACCAGGAAGGCGTAATCGTCCACGTATGCCGGATATGCCGCTTCACCATCCCGATACCGCGCCAACAACCGCCCCTTCTCATCGCGGAGCTTTTGCCAGATGAATTCCGCCGCGCCCGAGGCACGGGACAGATAATCCGGATTGTCGAGGATGCGGGATCCCCGGGCCAACGCCGTAATCATCAGGGCGTTCCAACCCGTGAGGATCTTGTCGTCCTTGTGGGGATGTACACGGCGTTCCCGCGCGGCGAAAAGCCGGGCGCGGGCTTCCTCGAGCTCCTCGTCCGCGCCCGCTTCTTGTGCGAAAACCCCTTCATGCACGTCGCGGATACGGTTTAGGATGTTCTTCCCTTCGAAGTTCCCGCCCTCGGTCACATCGTATCGACGGCAGAATCGCGCCCCGAGCGCCTCGCCGAGAATTCGCTTGATCTCCCCCGGGGTCCAAACGTAAAACTTCCCTTCTTCCCCCTCGGAATCGGCATCCTCCGCCGAATAGAACCCGCCCTCGGGCGACGTCATATCCCGCGCGACATAATGGAATATCTCGTCCGCGACCTCCGCGTACCATTTCGTTTCGGTGGCCTGATAGGTCTCGAGGTAGGCCAGGGCCAACAGTGCGTTGTCGTAGAGCATCTTTTCAAAGTGCGGAACCAGCCACTTCCGATCCACGGCGTAGCGGGAGAATCCATAGCCCAGGTGATCGTAGATCCCACCGGCCCGCATGGCCGTCAGTGTCCGTTCCACCATGGCCAGGGCATCCATTTCACCGGTCCATCGCCAATACCGCAAGAGAAAGCCGAAATCGTGGGGTTTCGGGAACTTGGGCGGGGGCCCGAACCCCCCGTGGTCGGGATCGAAGGCATCCCGCAGCTGTTCAAACCCGTCATGGACCGTCGCCTCGCTCGGTGTCCCGGGACGATTGTCCTCCAGGTGGGGCTGTATGACCTGCGCGAGATTCTCCCCGGCGTCGACGAGCGCGCAGCGATCGGCCCGCCATTTTCGCGAGACGATTTGGAGCACATCCATCAATCCCGGCAAACCATGCCAGCCCTCCCGGGGGAAATACGTCCCGGCATAAAACGGCTTCTTTTCCGCAGTCAAGAAGACGGTCAAGGGCCAGCCGCCCTGGCCGGTCAGGACCTGGCAGGCGGTCATGTAAATCTGGTCGATGTCGGGCCGTTCTTCCCGGTCGACCTTGATCGAGATGAAATGTTCGTTCAGCAGCGCGGCCACTTCGGAATCCTCGAAGGATTCCTTTTCCATCACGTGACACCAGTGGCAGGTACTGTACCCGATACTGAGAAAGACCGGCTTATCGGTTCTCTTTGCCTCCCCGAACGCCTCCTCGCTCCACGGGTACCAATCCACCGGATTCTGGGCATGTTGCTGTAAGTACGGAGATTTCTCTTCGGCGAGGCGGTTCATCGAATACAACACTCCTTCGAGATGGGGGTTCGGGAGTCGAACGCGCTTGTTCGCGACTCCCCTTGCACGCCGCTGCCTTGACGGTCATCGATAGCTTGCCCAACGCCTCGGGATCCCACACGTCCGGACATGGCGCAGGGGTTCACGATCTCCGCCG
>PUNF01000116.1 GCA_003552525.1 Clostridia bacterium
GAATCAATCGACGTGGGTGCAGCTTCAGCCACTCTCCCTCGTGCATCACGCCGAGCACCCCATCATAATACCGGGCGATGACGTCGGCGTCCGAGAGGATGGTCGCCCCGGCATATCCCTCGACCTCTTCGTGAAGACGGCTCGCGATATCAATTCCACGCGTCCCAGCGCGCTGGGCTTTTGAACCGAAGAACCGATGGGTCTGCTTGATCAGCTGCCCGCCGGGTCGCGTCTCCCGATCTAAGACGACAACTTCCGCCCCCGCCTCCGCAGCCTCCGCAGCCGCGCTCAGCCCGGCCGGGCCACCTCCTACGACGGCTACCTGGCATTCTTGCATCATTGATCGCACGCTTCTCCCTGTAGGCGTACTTGCATCCCCGCCCGTAGCGGTGTCACACAGGAACGTACGTTTGCTTCGCCATCGATTTCCATCAGGCACTCCGAGCAATTCCCGATGGCACAAAAGAAGCCGCGAGGACGCCCGAGCTTGCGACTGTACCGCAATACCCGCACGTCGGCCGCATGTAAGGCGGCCGCCACGGGCTCGCCCTTTTGACCCACCACGGTGCGTCCCTCAAACGAAAACTCCACCTCTTCCCCGGGTTCAAAGGAGAGGATGGGATGTTCGTCGATCCTAAGTCCATCGCACAATGCGGTTCACCTCCGCAATCACATGTATCGGATCTACCCACAAAACGGGCGATGCCCCCGCCCTCTGTTACCGACCGGCAGGACACCCCCCGTCTTCCTGTTCTCCAAAAGGCCATGGGTTCCTGCCCCGCTCGAGGCAGGACATGACGGAGTTAGGGCCAATACACAATATGCAATGTCTGCATGTTTCGTCTCCTTGAGGGCGGCGTCTCGCAGGGTGGGTGACCAGGGCCGGGCTGCCAGCCGGCGAAGGCACGCCGGATCCCGACAGTTCGTAGCGACGCACAACAACCGGGCCGATACACGGGATCGAGGTCGTGTTGCGACTGGCAATAGCATGTGGCCCGGTGCCCTCGAGATCTCGGGTGGTGTTCGTGGCCCGGGTACCGCGATCCCTGGATCAGCCGATTGGGCGGGGAATCCTTGGCGATGCACGGGGAACCCGCCCGCGACTGCGATGCCTTTTAGAGCACTACACGGCAACGGAGGCCTACAATGCAATACAGAATCCTCGGCAAGACACGCATAGAAGTATCGACCCTGGGGTTTGGTCTCATGCGACTGCCCCCGAAGTCCGGCATTCGAATGAGCAATGCAGAATACGCGGACATTGACGAAGAGAAAGCGATTCCCCTGGTCCGCCACGCCATCGACAGGGGGATCACGGTCCTGGACACCGGGTACGGGTATCACGGGGGGCACAGCGAAGAATTCGCCGCCAATGTCCTTCGCGACGGCTACCGCGATAAGGTTACCTTGATGACCAAGCTTCCTCTGTATGCGGTACAGACTGAGGACGATTTTGAACGACTCCTCAACGAGCAGATGCGCAGACTGGAAACGGACCACATAGACGTATACCTCCTGCACGGCCTCAATCGCGCGCGTTGGAAGAGGTTTGCTCCCCTCGGGGTGACGGATTTCTTGCACGCGGCGATTTCCGATGGCCGCATTGGACAGGCCGGGTTTTCGTTTCACGACAACCTCGATGTCTTTCAGGACATCGTGGATTCTTATGATTGGTCGGTGGTCCTGATACAACTGAACTTGATGGATCGGAATTACCAGGCTGGCGTTGCAGGTATGCGTTATGCCGCGGAACGCGACATCGGGGTGGCAATCATGGAGCCGCTCCGCGGGGGGCGGCTGGCCGGACGCGTCCCGCGGGAGGTTGCCGACATTTGGCGCAGGATGTACCCGGAGCGCACAGCGGCCGAATGGGCCTTCCGCTGGTTATGTAATTTTCCCGAGGTTGGCGTGGTACTAAGCGGTATGAGCAGCCGAGAGGAAGTCGATGAAAACGTTGATACCTTCTCGGATGCTCTTCCCAATTCCATGACCGATGAGGAGATCGCCCTGGTTGATGAGGCCAGGGACGCCTACCACGAGCGTATGGCGGTCAAATGCACCGAATGCGGATACTGTGTGCCCTGTCCGAAGGGAGTGGCAATACCGAAAATATTTCAAATATACAATGACATCACCATGTACGGCGACCGGGACGTATCCGGACATGTTTATGCGCACATGCTCCGGGAAGGCGTGGGATGTCCCTCTTGCATCGGGTGCGGCCTTTGCGTCGATTCCTGCCCTCAAGACATCGCGATCCCCACATCCCTGGGCGAAGCCCACCGGGTATTGCTCGATGCCGCGCGGTGATTGGCGCGAGTATCCCGGGGCGATCGAGGTCGCATTTTTCGCATTGAGACACTTGGAGGACGCGTTCACTTCTGCAAGACCGTCTTGGACACTCCGCATGAGCACGCCTCCTGGCAGCGGCTCGAGGGGATTGGTAATCCGGGTACCCGGAAGCGTCCCCGGGCGAAGCCGTACCCCGAGCGGGGTTTCGAAGCTGTCACCTCACCCGGGCAATTGGGGACGTGGTACCAATACCCGCTACACGCCACCGACATGTTGCCCCATCCGATGTGCCACGCGAAAGGCGAATCCCGGAACAGCCGTCGAGAGAGCGCGAAAGGGTCGGATGCGGCCCGTTTCGAAAACCCGGGGAAGGCAACCTGGGTCCTGCCGCGATGAATGGTGGGACCCGAAAGTCCATGCGCCGACGAATGTGACGGCCCCATGGGCCGATCGAGCATATTACGCCATTTCCAATACCGTACGAAGGGTTGTGCCTCTATGAAGGTTGGATTGGTATACAACGACACCGGTATCGACCGTGCGCGCGCATTGGCCGAGAACCCCCACGGGATCGAGCAACTCGAGGTGACCGTCAAGGTGGTCGCCGATGCCCTGGAGGCCAATGGGCACACCGTAACCCACGTCGTCCTCGGCGCCCACCCTGGAACTAGCGAAATCATGAGGTCGGAAGCCGAGGTGTTCTTCAACCTCACCACCGGTATCGTGGCGAAGAGGATGCAGCTACACGCAATCGCACTGCTGGAGATGTGCGGAGTTCCATTCGTCGGCAGTGACCTCGTCACCCAGGGGATCGCGCTGGACAAGTATTACACGAAGGTACTCCTGCATCACGGCGATGTTCACACGCCGCCCTTTCAACGAATCCCGGCCACCGGCCCCTGGTCGCCCACCACAAGCATCCGGTATCCCGCGATCATCAAACCCTGCCGCGAGGGCTCTTCCCTCGGAATCACACCCGGGAGTATCGTCACTGACATACACAGTGCGCGCGCAGGCGGAGAGCGCATGCGCAGGGAATTCGAGCAGGATCTTCTGCTGGAAGAATTGGCGCCTGGACGGGAATTCACCGTGGGTATCCTCGGGCACGATCCGCCGAGGGTATTTCCCATACAGGAAATCCTTTACGAGGAGTGGCCGCAGGATGAACCGGAGATCTATAGCTTTGATGCAAAGGTCGGGGAATGGGCCGGGAGAGCATGTCCGGCTACGCTCACCAGCCAGCAACAGAACGCATTGGAGAATATGTGTTGCCAGGCCGTTTCGCTGCTTGGCATCCGCGACCTCGCACGCATTGACATCCGAATGGACCGCGAAGGCGTACCCGCGTTACTCGAGATCAACGCACTACCGGGCCTGCAACCCGTTTACAGCGAGTA
>PUNF01000208.1 GCA_003552525.1 Clostridia bacterium
AGATCTCGGCCGGCGAAGACGGTACACTCAGCGTGATATCCTCCGTCCCCGAGGGAGAATCGGGCTGAGAGGGAGGACTTTCGGAGACGGTATGGAAGAAATTACCATCCGGCTTCGAGGGGAGGATGCCCGTGAACATTACCGAAGTGCGCCTGCGAAGAGTGGAGGGGGGCAACCGAACGCGCGCGGTGGCCTCGATTACCTTCGACGATGCCTTCGTCATTCACGAGGTCAAACTCGTCGGGGGACGCGAAGGGCAGGATTATGTGGCCATGCCCAGTCGCCGTCTCGATGGTGGAGAACACCTGGACATCGCGCACCCGGTCAATACACCCACCCGGGAGTACATTCAGCGCGAACTGGTACAGGTGTATGATCAGGCTGTGGCGGAGGGGCGACGCGAATACCGCGCCTTCATCCGCACATGAGGTGAATGCGATGAGCGTCGGGTTTTTCGGCGCTCATCGCACCTGTGCCGTGGGGGCATATGATGGTATCGTATATTGGCGGGCCCACCCCGGGCACCGGTGAGGGTCCGCCGACCAGCATGTGATAGAGGTGAAGGGTGGTAGGCATCTCATGGATGACGTTCGCGGATTGATCCTGGCGGCGGGGCAGGGTACCCGGATGAAATCGGATCTGTTAAAGGTATTGCACCCGGTCATGGGTGTTCCGATGATTGCACTGGTCCTCGAGGCACTGGAGGAAGCCGGCATCGATCATCCCGCCGTGGTGGTCGGGTACCAGGCAGATCGCGTCCGCACGGTGCTCGGTGATGGGGTGGATTATGCATTGCAGAAAGAACAGCGAGGTACCGGGCACGCGGTATCCGAGGCGGCTCACCTCCTCGAGGGATATCGCGACGTATTGGTTTTATACGGCGATGTTCCCCTCGTCACCGGCGAAACGCTGTCCCGGATCATCCGAACCCATCGCGAGTCCGGCGCCGCCGCGACCCTGCTGACGGCCGAAGTGGAGGACCCCTCTGGCCTGGGTCGCATTTTGCGCGACGACCGGGGGGAACTGGTCGGTATCGTGGAGGACGCCGATGCTTCGCCTGCGCAGGCTGCCATTTGCGAGATCAATACAGCCATCGCGTGTTTCCGGGTTCAGCCCTTGCTGGAGTGTTTGCCCCGGATCACGACCCGAAATGCCCAGGAAGAGTACTACCTTCCGGATGTATTTCCCCTGTTGATGCAGGAGGGATTCGGGGTCGAGACCGTGTGCGCGGCGGATGCTGGACCGGTGATGGGTGTGAACACCCGGTTGGGGTTGGCGGAGGCGACCAGGCTCCTGCGCCATCGAATACTGGAAGATATAATGGAAACGGGTGTTACCATCGTCGATCCCGATTCTACCTGGATCGATGCCGGCGTTCGCGTCGAGCGTGATGCCGTGATCATGCCGCATACGATGCTACAGGGACAAACGGTGATCGGATCCCGATCCCGCATTGGCCCCTCGGCGCATCTCGTCGACGCCGTCGTGGGCGAGGAGGCCGTGGTCTGGCATTCGGTGGTGGAAGACTCGCGGATCGGGGATGGTGTCCAGGTGGGACCCTATGCGCATCTTCGCCCGGGTAACGAGATCGGGGAAAATGTCCGAATCGGAAATTACGCTGAGCTGAAGAACACGCGCGTGGGACCCGGCAGCAAGATCCCGCATCATTCCTACCTCGGGGATGCCGAAGTGGGGTCGGACGTGAATATTGGTGCCGGAACCGTCACGGTCAACTATGATGGCTGGGAGAAACACCAAACCCTGATAGGGGATGGCGCATTCGTCGGTTGCAACAGCAATCTCCTGGCGCCGATCACGCTTGGTGAGGGATCGTTTGTCGCCGCCGGGTCGACACTGGATGCAGATATTCCCTGTGGTGCACTCGGGATCTCCCGGGCCCGCGCTGCGGTCAAGAAGGGTTGGGTAAAGCGGCGGCAGGGTCTCCGCCTCCGTCTGCAGGGCAAACCCGCTGGGAAGGATGAGGAGAAGGATGTCGAGTAACCATTGCGGCGACGGCAGCCACGGAAAGTTGAAGCTTCTCGCCGGAAATGCCAACCCCGCCCTGGGGTCCGCTATCGCGTCGTACGTGGATTCCCCGCTTGCACCCATGGTGGTGGAACACTTCAGCGACGGGGAGACGCGGGTGATGATCGACGATAACGTGCGCGGTACGGACGCATTTATCATCCAGCCGACCAGCTCACCCGTGAACGAAACGCTGATGGAGCTACTCATCATCATCGATGCCCTAAAGCGGGCTTCTGCGAGGCGCATCACGGCGGTCATCCCCTACTATGGTTACGGCCGCCAGGATCGAAAGACGCGGGGGCGGGAACCCATTACGGCGAAGTTGGCGGCCAACCTGCTGACCACCGCCGGGGCGGATCGGATCCTTACCATAGATCTGCATGCCGGCCAAATACAGGGTTTCTTCGATATTCCCCTGGATCACCTTTCCGGGACACCGATTCTCAGTGATCACTTTACCAGTATGGACCCGAGTGAACTGGTCGTTGTTTCGCCGGATGCGGGCGGTGTGGTTCGTGCCCGATCAATGGCGCATCGACTGGGAGTGGGCATTGCCATCGTTGACAAGCAGCGTCCGACGCATAACGTCTCACACGTCATGCACATCATCGGGGATGTGGAGGATCGGGTCGCCCTCATATTCGACGAAATGATCGATACCGCGGGCACATTGTGCCGAGCCGCGGAGGCACTGATGGCGGCGGGGGCCCGGGAGGTTCGCGCTGCAGCCACCCACCCGGTATTGAGCGGACCCGCCAAGGAACGCCTGGCGGCTGCACCGATCACCGAACTGGTCGTGACGGATACCATACCCACGGATACCGAGGAACTCCCGGGGGTCAAGGTCCTGTCCGTGGCATCGCTCTTGGGAGAAGCCATTTTGCGCATTCACTCGGATCGCTCCGTGAGCGCGCTATTTTCGGGAGAGAACTCATCTACTGCGCGTTGATTGCCCGGTTTGACAGTCTTCGTGGCTAGGGATACCATAGGCTTCGGACTATTCTCAAAGGAGGCAGGTCGTTCAATGGCTGACTTAACACTAAGAGCCAGCGTGCGCGAACCGGGGGATGCCCGGAATTTGCGCCGTGAGGGATACGTTCCCCTGGTGGTTTATGGTCGGGACGTACCCAACCTGCACCTCAAGGTGGACAGACCGGCGCTGACGGCCTTCATGGCTGCCGGCGGGCATCGCGGTCTCCTCGATCTGAAGATCGACGGGGACGAGATTTCCGGCGGTAACGAGCGCAAGGTCATGGTGCGTGAGATTCAACGGGAGCCCCTGGGGCACCACGTGCTGCACATGGACCTATACCAGGTCGACATGGCAGAGAAGATCACCACCGAGGCTTGGGTGCGGATTCACGGTGACGATGTCGCCACAGAAGGTGAAGGAATTCTACAGATGGGTCTTCGGACCCTGTCCATCCAGTGTTTGCCCGGCGACATCCCCGAGTATATCGATGTGGATGTCAGCCAGCTGGGTATCGGAGAGACTGTCACCGTCGGGGACATTACGCCGCCCGAGGACGTCGAGTTTCTCAACGACCCCGATGAAGTCATCGCGGGTATCGTCGTGGCCACCGAGGAGCCCGAGGAAGAAGAGGAAGAAGAACTCGAAGAAGAGGATCTTCTGGACCTCGAAGAGGGCGAAGAACCGGAGGACGCGGCGGAGGAAGAAGACGAGGAAGAGTAGAACGCTTGATCGGAGGAGATCCCGTTGCCGATCCGTCTCGTGGTCGGTCTGGGCAACCCCGGTGAGCGCTATCGCCGGACCCGGCACAATGCCGGGTTTCTGGTTCTCGAACGACTCCAGGGATCTCGCCGTGTGCGATGGCGCCCGGGATGCGGGGGTCACTGGGCCGAGATACTGCTCGACCGCTGCCCGCTGGTGCTGTTCAAGCCGGCGAGCTACATGAATCTCAGCGGGGGCCCCGTTGCCCGTATGGCGGACCGGGGCTTTTCGCCCGGTGAGATTCTCGTCGTGTGCGATGACCTCGACTTACCTCTCGGCCGGGTCCGTATTCGCCCCGGTGGAGGATCAGGAGGGCACAGGGGCCTGGCTTCGATTGCCAGTTCCCTCGGGACGCGCGCGTTCCCCCGTTTGCGGGTGGGTATCGGGCGCCCGGCCGACGGCGAGGTGTCTAGCGAATACGTGTTGCGGCCCTTCGCCCCCGAAGAAAGGGAGCTGGTGGATAGGTCTCTTGATCTAGCGGCCCAGGCGGTTACGTGTGCCGTGGCCTCGGGTGTCGACGCCGCCATGAATGCGTTTAATGGGGCGCATGCCCTTCCCGGGGACCCCGAAGAAGGCTAGGATGGCACTTTTCGCCGGGATCCGATGGGGGAGGAATCATCATCGCAGGTGCTGGGACTTCCAATACACAAGGCAGCGGACCGAGCGACCTCCTGGACGTTTGGTCCGAAATGCCGGAGTTCCGCGACATGCTCGATGGCTTGCGGGTCGACCCTTCCGCTCGCCTCGTTCACGGCCTGGTACCCGGTGCGGCAGCCGCCCTGGTGTCGGCGCTTCACGTCAACCTGGATGGACCCGCCCTGCTGGTCGTCGCCGAAGAGTCCGAGGCTGCGCGCATGGCGGCCGATACAGGTGCCTGGATGGGTCCGGATGCAGTGGAGATTCTTCCACCCATGGATTTTCTTCCAGAGCCGGAAGCCACCCGTAGTGACCATGTCGAGGCCACCCGTCTCCGCGTGATTGGTCGGCTGTTGCGCCGAGATCCGGTCCTGGTCGTCGCTTCGATCGCCGCCCTACAGCGTCGCTTGCCGTCGCCCAACCTGATGGCCGATCGGAGTCTGTCGGTTGCGCGTGGACACGATATTGCGCCGGAAACACTGGTAGCGCAACTCGATCGCCTCGGTTATGGGCGAGGGGATCGGGTAACGGCTCCCGGTGACTATGCGCGGCGGGGTGGAATCATCGACTTCTTCCCTCCCGTTGAGGAGTATCCCGTGCGGGTCGAGTTCTTCGGTGATCGGGTTGATAGCCTGCGCAGTTTCGACCCCGGCACACAGCGGTCCCTCGAAAACACACACGCCGTGCACATCTCCCCCGCCAGCGAATTCCTGGTGGCCCATCAAAACGACGTGATCGAAAGGGCATTGGCGCGGCTGGAATCCGAAATGCACGAGACCACCCGGGCCCTTCGCCGCGATGGCAATGATCGCGCTGCCGCGCGCCTGGAAGGCCGCGTTCGTCGCCAGATGGAAGCACTGCGGAGTCGATCCGCGATCTCGAATCTCGATCCAATCTTCCCCTACATGTGTGATGACATGCGCAGCCTGTTCGACTACCTGCCGCAAAGAGCCCCGGTGTTCGCATACAATCCAATGGAGATCACCCGGAGCATTCGTGGCCGTGCGCGTGAACTCGCGGAGCGTCGTGGGCGGCTGGTTTCCGATGGAACCATGATGCCCGGGCAAATGGACGTCCTGATGGAGTCGTCCGCGGCCGATTTCTTTCCCAAGAATCGCCCCCGCGCGTACCTCTCCGCGCTACTCGCACGTGTGGAAGGAGAAGCACCTTCAAGCGTGATCCGCATTCGCTCCCGTAGCCCGGAGCCCTTCTACGGGCAATGGGAGATGTTCCGAAGCGAGCTCAAGCGCTGGCAGGAAGCCGGGAAGCACGTGGTCATATTTGCCTCCGATGACGACCGCGCTCGGGCCGTGCGCGGGCTGCTTGCCGAGGACAGTCCACGCATCGAGGTGGCTGGGCTGGGGCGCGGGTTCGAACTCCCGGGGCGGGGCCTGGTGGTCATCGCTGAGGAAGAGATCCGGGGCAGGGCGCGCGCAGTGCGGGGCTTTCAGTTGCCCAGGGGGTCCAGGCAACCCATGGAGAGCCATGAAGAACTCACCCAGGGTGACTACGTGGTGCATCGGCAGCACGGGATCGGGCAGTATCTGGGGCTGAGTCGCCGAACGGTGGAAGGGGTGGAGCGCGATTACCTTACCCTTCGTTATGCCGAGGGCGACCGGCTATACGTTCCTGCGGACGCGATCGAACTCGTGCACAAGTATGCTTCCGGGGATGCCGAGCCCCCGCGCATCTATCGTCTCGGGAGTGCGGAATGGGCGCGCGTGAAGGCGAAGGTAAAGGAATCTGTGCGCGACCTTACGCGGGAGCTTGTCGAGCTCTACGCCACCCGCCAAGAGGCAGAGGGGCATACGTTCGGTCCAGACACCGCGTGGCAACGGGAGTTCGAAGATTCCTTTCCGTACGAGGATACGCCGGACCAGCGCGAGGTTACGCGCGATATCAAACGCGCCATGGAGCGGCCACGCCCGATGGATTATCTTTTGTGTGGTGATGTGGGATACGGCAAGACGGAAGTCGCTTTTCGCGCCGCGTTTAAGGCAATGTCCGAGGGCAAACAGGTGGCGTTCTTGGTGCCGACCACGGTCCTGGCGCATCAGCACTACCACACGGCCAAGGATCGTTTCGGAGGGTGGCCTTTCATGATCCACTCCCTCAGCCGGTTTGCCACCGGGCGCGAGCAGGAGCGAACCGTGGCTGGGCTTCGCCGGGGAAAGATCGACATGGTCATCGGGACGCATCGGTTGCTGGGAAGCGACCTCGATTTCCGTGATCTCGGCCTGATCATCGTCGACGAGGAGCATCGCTTCGGCGTGGGCCACAAAGAGCAACTGAAGGAGCTGCGCCGCAATGTTGACGTGCTGACGCTATCGGCGACACCGATCCCAAGGACCCTGCACATGGCCCTCTCGGGTATTCGAGACGTGGGCATGATCACCACACCACCCGAGGATCGTCTGCCGGTTGTCACCTACGTGATGGAATACGATGCGCGGCTCGTGGCGGACGCGCTTCATCGGGAACTCGACCGGGGAGGACAGGCCTTTTACGTGCATAATCGCGTGCGTAGCATGTACGTGGCAGAACGCCGGGTGCACCGGATGATTCCCGAGGCCCGGGTAGGGGTTGCGCACGGGCAAATGCCGGAAGCGCAGTTGGAAAAGGTGATGGAGGCGTTTGATGAAGGAACCCTCGACATCCTGGTCTGCACCACGATTATCGAATCGGGGCTGGACATGCCAGATGTGAACACGCTGATCGTGGAGGATGCCGATCGCCTCGGCCTGGCGCAGCTGTATCAGCTCCGGGGACGCGTTGGTCGATCGAATCGATTGGCCTATGCGTACCTCACCTACCGGCATGGGGAGGTGCTAACCCATACGGCGGCGGAGCGCCTGCACGCACTGCGTGAATTCACCGAGCTCGGGTCCGGTTTTCGGCTGGCCAAGCGGGACCTGGAGATCCGCGGTGCCGGCAATGTGCTCGGAGCGGAACAGCACGGCTTCATGTTGGCCGTCGGATTCGAGCTGTACGCGCGCTTCCTCCGTGAAGCCACGGCGGAACTTCGGGGTGAAGATGCGCGGCCGGTCCTAAAGCCCTCCATCGAGATTCCCTTGGATGCCTATATCCCGGAAGACTACATCCCATCTGGCGCCGAGAGGATATCTTTCTACCGGCGACTCGGACAGGTGGAAAGCCTCGAGGGCCTCGCGGATTTGCTCGATGAGATGCTGGATCGCTTCGGTGATCCCGCGGAGTCGGTCATAAACCTCGTCGACCTGGCCGAGATCAGGATCCTGGCCGCGGATCGTGGCGTCACCAGCATATCCTGGGAAGGCCACAGCGTAATCTTGCAAATGGTGCCGCGGGACGAATCAATCCCATGGCAGGCGATTATCGCGGACATGGGCCTGGTGGCACGGTCCCGCCAGCTGAAGACCGGGGAGAAGGTCACGCTTCAGCGTCAAAGGCTTGGTGGTCCGGGCCTGCAGCCACCGGTAATCCGGGATCTGTTGAAACAATTGCCGCGGCTGCCGGGTATGAATTGAGGAGGTTTCTGATAAGCTGATATGGTAGGATGTTGCAATAGTTGCCCGGGGTTTCCGGGCGCACATTCGCGCCGAAAGGAGAGTCCCGCATGAAAGCGACCGGGGTAGTGCGCAAGATCGACGAATTGGGACGTGTCGTCATTCCCAAGGAAGTAAGGCGGACTCTGAAGATTCGCGATGGAGAGCCCCTGGAAGTGTATACGGATGATGATGGCAATGTGATACTGAAGAAGTACTCGACCGTTTCCGCTGTGGGTGATGTGGCGAGGGATACGGCGGAAGCCCTACATGCCACCATCGATCGATCGGTGATGATCATGGATCGCGATGTGGTGGTCGCCGTGGCGGGTCTCGATGATGCTTTGCTGGGATTGCCCATGGGTCCAGTGGCCGAGCGCGCGCTTGAGATGAACGAGCGGGTTGGGCCGGTTGAGGAGGCTTCCGGGGATATCGATGGTTTCATATTGGCCGACCCGCCGCCTTCGGTGAACTGGTCCGGTTACTGTGTTGTGCCCATCACCGACGGGGAGTCCGCACAAGGGCTCGTCGTGGTGGTAAAACAAGAGGACGATACACCCCTCGCTCCCGAGGACGTGGCTGCCACTCGGTCGGCAGCGGCCATCCTGGGGAAAATGCTCGGGGTCTGAGGCAGGGATCGGCGGGGTGGGTCTTCGTACCCGCCCGCTTGCGCCGCGTGGAGGAGATCAGAATGGCTCGTTGGAGAAACCGGACCGGTTATGCGAAGGGATAGCTTTCTCAAGGGCGCTTTCATCCTGATGATAGGCAGCCTCGCCAGTCGGGTGCTCGGGGCCGTTTACCGGTTCGTCCTGCCCTGGCTCATGGGGGGTGGTGATGCCGGCGCATACGGCATGGCGCTGTTCGGGTTGCCCTACTCGATCTACTCGATCGCCCTCGTATTGTCGACGCTGGGTATTCCCCTCGCGGTCTCGAAGCTGGTTTCCGAAGCGGAGGCGAGGGGGTCCCTGCAGGAAGCCCGACGAGTGTTTCGGATATCCATCTTCCTGCTAATGGGATTGGGTGCGGTGTCTTCTGGGGCCCTTTATGCAGTGAGTCCTTACTTTGTCGAGCGCGTGTGGCAGAATCCCGACGCCTATTACAGTATGGTGGCTTTGGCGCCGGCCGTGTTTTTTGTGGCGATAATGTCAGCCTTTCGTGGCTGGTTCCAGGGCCTGCAGAACATGACACCGCATGCGGCTTCCCAGGTCGTGGAGCAGCTGGTTCGCGTGTTGACCATGTTTACGCTGGTGACCGTCCTGGTTCGCTATGGTCTCGAATACGCGGCGGCCGGGGCAACGTTCGGTGCGACCACGGGGGCGCTGGCTGGCGTAATCTACCTCGCCGTGGCCTATTTTCGTAGTCACGGGGACATTCAGCAGGAGAGCGAAGGCAATGATGCCGATTGCGGCGCGGGCACCCTGGCACTGTCGACCGGCGAACTGGTGAAGAGAATTCTCGTGTTCGCCATTCCCATTTCCATCTCCGGCCTGGTCCTTCCACTGATGCGCTTTGTCGATGCCGCCGTGGTGCCCTATCGCCTCATCCAAAGCGGGTACGAGGTGGTGGCGGCAACCACGGCCTATGGGTATCTCGAATCGTACAGCATGCCGTTTATCAATGTGCCCGCGGTGTTCTCTACTGCTATCGCCATCAGCCTGGTGCCCTCCGTGTCATCGTCGTTAACGCGCGGCGATCGGGGTGCCATCCGGGATAAGGCCGTCGCGGGGCTACGCATTGCCTCCCTGATCGGGATTCCTTCCGCGGTCGGTCTTTATGTCCTATCAGATGAGATTCCCACGCTCTTTTGGCGAGCCCCCGAAGCAGGCCCGGTTTTGGCTTCCATCGCGCTCGTCGCTTTGTTCCTTGCGTTACAACAGGTATCTTCCGCCGTGTTGCAGGGCATGGGGGCACCGGCGCTACCCATGTACAACCTATTCGTGGGAGCGATCGTGAAGCTTGGGCTCACGTGGTTTCTGACGGCAGTTCCCGCCCTGGGAGTACGCGGCGCCGGATGGGCGACGGTAGTGGGATTTGCCATTGCGGTGGTGCTCAATATGGTGGCTCTCGGGCGAAAGGTCGGCCCATTTAGCATTGTCGGGTTGTTCTGGCAGGCAGCCGTGGCGGCGGCTTTCATGGCGGCGGCCGTTCGCGTCGTGGTACCGGTACTGGCGGAAATGATAGGGATGAGCGTCGCCGTTGTGACCGGGATCGGCGTAGGTGCCTTGGTGTACGGGGTGGTCCTGCTATTGGTCGGGGGCGTTCGCGCTGATGATCTCGAGATGATTCCCCGCATCGGTCCCCGGATCGCCCATGTCCTGCGGCGCTGTCGTCTCCTGCGCGCTTGAGCGAAAGGGGGAACCATTTGACTGAGAAATTGCGGATTCTCGGGATTGATCCATTCCAACCCGATTTGTCGCCATTTTGTGACGAGTTAGCGGGTCTCGAGGGTGCCTTTCCGCCCGGTGATACCGGGGATGCCATGCGTGGGATCTTGGAGCAGGCTGCGATCGCGTTCCAGGAGTGTACGGGGGATGCGTTACCGGGGTTCTACTGCGCACCGGGTTGCCCCGTTCCCTTGGATCCTTACGCGGACCGCTTATTGCGTCGGGCGGCGCGTGAAGGGGTCCCCGTGGTGATCCACCAGGCGGCACCCCTCAGCTACCGGGTTTCGCTTGCCTCGATCCGAGGTGAGGCAACCGAGAGGGAGCGGGAGCGTGTCCTGGGTCCAGGCGATGTCGCCACCATGTTTCCCCACGATGCGGGAACCTGGATCGAGGGGATGTGGGCGCTGCAGGACCCCGGCCCCGTGCTTTCGGAGCTCACGCATCTCTCGTTGGCGAATGTTTACTGGGTGGACCTGGATGGGAAGGCGGAGCGTGTGAACCGGGAAAGGCTCGCGGGATCGTTCGTACCGGGGCACTTTCGCCTCCTTTGGATCCCTCCGGTGTCGGAATCGGATTGGCGCGAGGCGTCCGGTGCGGGGGGGCGCTACTTTTCGAGCCTCATGGACGTGGTCTATCGCCTTCGGGCGCCCGGGGGATGCCCGTGGGACCGGTCACACAGCCACGAAAGCCTCAAGCCTTTTCTGCTCGAGGAATGCCACGAGCTCTTACACGCCATCGATTCACAGGATCAAGAGTCACTCAAGGACGAGTTGGGCGACGTCTTGCTCCAAGTGGCGCTGCACGCGGTGATCGCGGACGAGAAGGGATCCTTCGATATCGCCCAGGTTGCGCGTGCGATACGCGATAAGATGGTCCTGCGTCACCCGCACGTGTTCGAAGACGTGGTGGCGGAGACTCCGGCTGATGTGGAGGCAAACTGGGAACGTATCAAGATGAACCATCGGCCCGAGGGGGAGGCGTTGCTCGATAGGGTCCCGCGTTCGCTCCCGGCACTGCTGCAGGCAGAGAAAGTCCAGAAGGTCGCCTCGCGAATAGGATTCGACTGGGATCGTGTCGATGACGTGGTAGACAAGCTTCGCGAGGAAGTGGAGGAGTTTGTCTTGGCTCTCGAGACCGACGGAGAATTCGGGGCAGAACTTGGGGACGTCCTCTTTTCCTTAGTAAATGTCGCCCGGTTCCTGGAACTGTCCCCGGAAGTGGCACTGCTCGGCACAGTGGAGAAGTTTCGCCGGCGACTCGGTGCCGTTCAGGATGCCGCAAGGGCTGAGGGCCGCAGCCTTGATGCGTTGACGCTCGAGGAAATGGATTCCCTCTGGGATCAGCAGAAGAATCAAGAGTGATATCCGAATAGCCCATTCTGGCAGGAAAAGAGAGAGTTTTCGGCGAATTGACGGAAAGATACCGAGAATCGTTGTTCTGGGAACCCCGGGGTACCAAGATGGTACTCTTTCCCAAAATCTCCGGCGAAATAGGCGCCGGTAGAATCTCATTCGGAGGTGGCGGAAAGAATGAATAAGTCGGATTTAGTGGGAGCCGTAGCAGAACAGACGGGAATGACGAAGAAGGATGTAGACCGGGTCATTGGTAAGACCCTGGAAACCATCGAAGATGCCCTGTGCCGTGATGAGAATGTGTCCCTGGTGGGATTCGGCACGTTCGAAGTCCGCCACCGCAGTGAGCGCACGGGTCGTAACCCTGCCACCGGCGAGGAAATGACAATACCTGCGGGATATGTCCCGGGATTTCGTGTGAGCAAGTCGGTTCGCGAGAAAGTAAACAAGAGCCTGAAATAGGTATCATTTTATCCAATTGTGATAGGGCTTCTTACGTTCGGGGCGTCGCTTGAGGCGTCCCGAACGCGCTTGTTGGCCCCGTACAGGTGTCAGGTTTATGCGTCGAAGGAAGGTGGATCCACTGAGAATCGACAAGTTCTTGAAGGTTTCCCGTATCATCAAACGGCGGACCGTAGCGAGGAGTGCATGCGAGTCCGGGCGGGTCTTCGTTAATGGGAACGTGGCCAAGCCCGGCCGGGAGGTTGATGCGGGGGACAGGGTCATTGTTGAGTTCGGAAACCGCACCCTCGAGATCGAGATCCTAGAGATTCGTACCCACGTACCGGCTGCGCGCGCCCCGGAGCTCTACCGGGTGATTCGGGAGGACTATCGTGAAGACGAGCGATGATGTCGAAGAAGTCGCCCCCGGAAAGATGTAGGCATCTTGTCGAGGCACCTGGCGCGTGGGTAATTTAGCCAAAGAAGGGGATCAGGGAAGTCACTCCTTCGGCTATCCCGAGGCTGATGAGTCCTGCAAGGATAATCCCAAGTGCCAGCGTCATCGCAGATTTTACGAAGTCGAGGTCGAGTACCACAGCCGTAATGGCGCCAACCCAAGGGCCTGTTCCGGGAAGCGGTAAGGCCACCGAGACCAGGATGCCGATGTAGCCGTAACGCTCGATGGTCGAACGATGGCGGCGGGTCATGCGCAACAACAGGTTTCGCACTCCCGGGAAGTATCGCGCGCTGGCGAGCAAGAGGCCGCGAAGGATAATGAGAAATGGCAGCACGGTTGCGGCGCTGCTGGCCGTCGCGATCCCCAGGGCCATGAACGGACGCAGGCCATAAACGACCGCAACCGGAACGCCGATCCGCACGTCCCAGATGGAAGCAATGATGATCTCCGGAAGGTTTTCAAGCGGCGGCACAGGCCCCCTCCTTCCGCCGACCCGATTTCTGCTCCATTATAGCACAGTATACGGTAGAGTCATCGCTCGTCTGCCCAAACCGGGTCACGATGCATGCGCGTTTTGTGACGGGGACAATATTGTCCACGATGCCCCCCGGGATTTTAACCACCCGGGAGGATTTTTTGAAATAGGGCCGAATATTGGGAATTACCCACAAGAAATGTAGTGGATTTGTCCACAGTCTGTACATAACATGTGGATAGAGGGCTGGCAGATAGTACGTGAAGATCGAAATCCGTGGGCTCGAGAGACTTAGCTTTCGCGAACGCCAGGTTGTCGCCTTGAAGGAGACCGGGCATGGCAATGCTGCCGTCGCAGAGCGGCTGGGCATCGGCGTAAGCACGGTGGCTACGCTACTCGCGCGTGCGAAAAGCAAGGGTTATCAGGTTGTGCTGGTGGTCGAGGGCGATCCGCTCGGAGTGTTCGGTGATTCGGATGCCGAAGGTGGTGAGTAGGCATGGGCAAAGCCCACAGTCGAACGAATAAGAACAGGGTTTCTCCCGCCAAGAGAACGGTGCGACGCATCCTCTATCGGATGGGGCGAGCGTTCCTCATCCTTTTGTCCGTCGCCCTTTTCATCTATTTTGCATACGCCATGGTCGAGAATCATCGCGAAATCGCTGAACTCGATGAGGAGCTCGAGGTGCTTCGGCAGGAGATCGAAGAAGAGCGATCCCGCCACGAGGAGCTGGAATACTACCTGGACCTCATGGAACAGGATACGTATTTGGAGATCTTGGCCCGGAAGCATCTGCGTATGATCAAGCCCGGTGATATCCCGCTGGACTGGACTCCCACCGAGATCCGTTGACTATCGGTCTTACTCGCAATAGGATGAATGAGAACCCTTCGCCACCGGTGATGGCGAGCTGGAGGAATGCGCAGTGCCCTTGAATGCTTACCGGCGGCCTCCTGCCCCGGTAAATCCTGCGAAGACTCTGTTGATGGGATTTCTTTTTGCAATAGTCCTCGGCACCAGTCTTCTTCTTATCCCCGCAGCGACTATCGGGCCGACCTCGGCATCCTTCAGCACGGCCCTGTTCACTGCTACCTCAGCGGTGTGCGTTACCGGCCTCGTGGTGGAACATACGGGCACCTATTGGTCCGTTTTCGGTCAGATCGTAATCCTGCTACTCATCCAGATCGGTGGACTGGGGATCATGACGATGTCCACGAGCATCGCCTTGGCATTGGGTAGACGCGTGACCCTGCGGAGTCGATTGATGATTCGCGAGGCCATGGGCGAGCTATCGTTGCAGGGCATGGTGCGATTGATTCGCTACGTGCTCTTCATAGCCCTTGCTTTCCAGGGCATCGGGTTTTTCGCCCTCACAATCAGGTTGTCGGCGGACTATTCACTGGGCCGCGCTGCATATCTCGGATTGTTCCACTCGATTTCCGCGTTCAATAATGCTGGCTTCGACCTGTTCTCCAGTAGCTTGGAGGGCTTCGTCGGGGATCCCTTTGTCAACGGGGTTGTCATGGCACTAGTCATTTGCGGGGGGCTGGGCTTTACCGTGATAGCCGAGATCTACCGGCGTAAGGTAAATGGAGTGCCCGGGCCTTTTTCCCTGCATGCCCGCATCGTGTTGATTACCTCGGCGGCACTGATCGTGGTGGCCGCGGTGTTCTTTTTCTTCTCCGAGATCGGCAACCCGGCGACTATGGGTGGTCTGGGACCCCTTGGGCGCGGGCTTTCGGCACTCTTTACTGCCATTACGCCACGTACTGCTGGGTTCAATACTTTGCCGACGGGCAACCTCAACACCGCATCGTTATTCTTTCTGGTGCTCTTGATGTTCGTCGGTGGTTCGCCGGGATCAACCGCCGGGGGGATTAAGACGACTACGTTCTTCTCTGTGATCGCGGGAGTCTGGTCGTCATTAAAGGGTAGCAGTGATATACAGGCCTTCGGCCGAAGAATCCCACACCACCTCGTTGATCATGCTCTGGCTATCGCCGTGCTTTCGGCCGCATTGGTATTTGTCGCAACCATGGGGTTACTTGTGTTCGAAGATTTTGGTATTTGTGAGAGTCTTTTCGAGGCAACTTCTGCCTTCGGAACTGTGGGTGTATCGACGGGAGTGACGGGGGACCTTAGTCTGCCTGGTCGCATCATTATCACGGTGATGATGTACACGGGTCGCGTTGGGCCTCTGACGCTCACCCTCGCACTTGGTCAGCGGGCAAAAAAGAAGGTTACATTCAGATATCCCGAAGAAGAAGTGATGATTGGTTGATGCCGGCGGATGGAAGCCTGGGAGGTGGATGAATGGCCGATGCGAAGGAATTCCTGGTAATTGGACTGGGGCGTTTTGGTGCTAGTCTGGCCGCAACTCTTTATGACATGGGTTACGGTGTGCTCGGGATTGACTCCGATGAAGAGAAGGTGAACCGGTGCAAGGATTCCTGCACGCACGTGGTCCAGGCCGATGCGACGGACGAGGCGACTTTGCGCTCCCTAGGTGTATCAAATTTCGATGTTGCGGCGGTGAGTATCGGACACGAGATGCAGGCGAGTATTCTCGTAACCCTGATGCTTAAAGAGTTGGGCGTAACACATGTTATCGCCAAGGCCTCTTCTGAGTTGCACGGAAAGGTTCTCACGCGAATTGGAGCGGACAGGGTGGTCTTCCCAGAGCGCGACATGGGAGTTCGACTGGCCAATCATCTCGCCGTAGACAATATCGTCGACTATCTGGAGATTACACCGGATGTGAGCATTGTTGAGATTACCG